>NZ_JBFULI010000001.1:0-250354 GCF_056400405.1 Pseudomonas sp. P5_B3
GATCTACGTGATCGACCCGAACCTGTGCACCCAGTGCGTCGGCCACTACGACGAACCGCAGTGCCAGCAAGTCTGCCCGGTGGATTGCATTCCACTGGACGAAGCTCATCCGGAGACTGAAGAACAGTTGATGGAGAAGTACCGGAAAATTACCGGTAAGGCTTGAATGATGTAGTGCTCTTTCGGGCCTCATCGCGAGCAAGCTCGCTCCCACACTGGATCTGTGTCGTTCACAAACCCCTGTGGGAGCGAGCTTGCTCGCGATGAGGCCATCAGCCACGCCGAATCTCTAACGGATTGTCGCGCGTATCAGCTCTGACAACGCGGGCAAAAAACGCTGGCACGCTGCCCGAGCTTCACTTCCCGCAGCCCCGTGCCACAGACCTTGCAGTGTTCGCCGCCACGGCCGTACACGAACAGTTCCTGCTGGAAATAACCGGGCTGACCATCACCACCGATAAAGTCCCGCAGCGTGGTACCGCCACACTCGATGGCGGCCGCCAGGATGCGCTTGATCTCGATGGCCAGCTTCAAGTAACGCGCCCGGGAAATGCTCCTGGCTTCGCGGCGCGGGTCGATCCCGGCGGCGAACAACGCTTCGGTCGCATAGATATTGCCGACGCCCACCACCACCGCGTTGTCCATGATGAACGGCTTGACCGCTATCGAGCGGCCACGGGACTGCTGGAACAGGCGCTCACCATCGAACAGGTCGGTCAGCGGTTCCGGCCCCAGGCGAATCAGCAATTCGTGATTGAGCGGGTCGAGGCTCCAGAGCATCGCGCCGAAGCGCCGCGGGTCGGTGTAACGCAGGGCCAGGCCCGACTCCAGCTCGATGTCCACATGCTCATGCTTGGCCGCCGGCAGCCCGACCTCCACCAGACGCAAATTGCCTGACATGCCCAAATGACTGATCAAGGTACCGACTTCGGCATTGATCAGCAGGTACTTGGCGCGCCGCTCCACCAATACGATGCGCTGGCCGGACAGGCGCACATCGAGGTCCTCGGGAATCGGCCAGCGCAGGCGCCGATCACGCACGATCACCCGGCTGACGCGCTGGCCTTCCAGGTACGGCGCGATGCCGCGACGGGTGGTTTCGACTTCTGGCAGTTCCGGCATGGTGTGCTCTTGAAAGAAGAAAGTTCCGACACTCAGCGATGAGTGCCGAGGTCGCGGATCGTCTGCTTGAGTGTCTCGAAGTCGTAGTCCGAGAGGCCGACATAATCGAGCACCAGCGCCGCGATGCTGTTCCACTCGTGATCTTCGGTCTGGTTACCCAGTACCCGATAAGAAGCACAAATATGCTCGGCCATTTTCAGTATCGCCAGCAGGTTCTTCAGCGAACTGTTGCGCGACGACTCATCGCTGAAGATCGCCAGGGCATTGTGGTGATTGGCGATCGCCGCGCTCACGTGCTCCGGCAAGCGCCACGACCTGGCCGTGTAATACCCGACCACCGAGTGATTGGTATTGAACACCTGGTTCTCCGTATCCACCACCCGRCATTCGGCACTGGCGCTGGCATAGGCCTGCTCCAGAACACCCATGTAGTCGGGGAAACGCTGGAGCATCAAGGGCACGCCGCAGTCGTGGAACAGGCCCAGGGCATACGCTTCGTCGCCATTCTCAACGCCGATGCGCTTGGCCAGGGTCAGGCAGGTCATGGCCACGTCCTGGGCGGTGTCCCAGAAACGGTTCAGGGTGACAATGGTGTCGTCATTCATCTCGCCCTTGATCGACTGCGCGTTGATCAGGTTGATGACCGAGCGGCTGCCCAGCAGATTTACCGCGCGCTGGATCGAGGCAATCTTGTTACTCAGGCCGTAATACGGCGAATTGACGATCTTCAGCAGGGAGCCGGAAAGACCCGGGTCCTGGGAAATCAGCCTGGCGATGACTTCCAGATCCGGGTCGGGCATGTACTGCTCCATCTGCAAATCCACCATGATTTGCGGCTGGGCCGGTACGCTGATGCCCTGCAGGGCTTGTTGGATCTGTTCGGATGTCAGCTCTTGGGACATTTGTGCACACTCTGGGTCAGACACCGATTCTAACCTTTATGAAGTTGGATCCGACATACCAAATCGCAAGACAACCCTCGCCACATGTCCACTTGCAGGCCAATCCGGGGGCTCAACACGCTATACTCCCGCTCTTTTTTCCGGAGCGACGACATGTCCCTGCCTAGCCTGCGCCTCAAAGCCAACGCCGACCGTCGTCTGCGCAACGGTCACTTGTGGGTCTACAGCAACGAAATCGATGTAGCCGCTACGCCTTTGCACGGCTTCAAGGCCGGCGACCAGGCGATCCTCGAAGCCGCCGGCGGCAAGCCGCTGGGCATCGTTGCCATGAGCCCGAACAACCTGATCTGCGCCCGTGTGCTGTCGCGCGACATCAAGTTGCCGCTAGACAAGTCGCTGCTAGTGCATCGCCTGAACGTGGCCCTGTCGCTACGCGAGCGCCTGTTCGACAAGCCGTTCTATCGCCTGGTCTACGGCGACTCCGACCTGCTGCCGGGCCTGGTGGTTGACCGTTTCGGCGACATCCTCGTGGTACAGATCGCTTCGGCCACCATGGAAGCCCATAAAGACGACGTGATCGCGGCGCTGACCCAGGTGCTCAAGCCAAGCGGCATCCTGTTCAAGAACGACTCCGCTGCCCGTGACGCCGAAGGCCTCACCCGCTACGTCGAAACCGTGTTCGGCCTGGTGCCGGAGTGGGTTGCCCTCGAAGAGAACGGCGTGAAATTCGAAGCGCCAGTCATTCAAGGCCAGAAAACCGGCTGGTTCTACGACCACCGCATGAATCGCGCCCGCCTGGCCCCTTACGCCAAAGGCAAGCGCGTACTGGATCTGTACAGCTACATCGGTGGCTGGGGCGTACAAGCCGCTGCATTCGGCGCCAGTGAAGTGTTCTGCGTCGACGCCTCGGCCTTCGCCCTTGACGGTGTCGAGCGCAACGCCGCACTGAACGGCTTTGCCGAGAAAATGACCTGCATCGAAGGCGACGTGTTCGAAGCCCTCAAAGAGCTGAAAGCCAGCGAAGAACGCTTCGACGTGATCGTGGCCGACCCGCCGGCGTTCATCAAACGCAAGAAAGACATGAAAAACGGCGAAGGCGCCTACCGCCGCCTGAACGAGCAAGCCATGCGCCTGCTCACCAAGGACGGCATCCTGGTCAGCGCATCGTGCTCGATGCACCTGCCGGAAGACGACCTGCAGAACATCCTGCTGACCAGCGCCCGCCACCTGGACCGCAATATCCAGATGCTGGAGCGTGGCGGTCAGGGTCCGGATCATCCGGTGCATCCGGCCATTGCCGAGACGCGCTATATCAAGAGCATTACTTGCCGGTTGTTGCCGAATAGCTAAAACCGCAAACCACTGTAGGAGCGAGCTTGCTCGCGATGGACGACAAAGCACCTCGGGGTGTCAGGTCGCCAGCGTTATCGTTGACGACCATCGCGAGCATGCTCGCTCCTACAGACAGCGACACATTTTGATTCTCTGTCATTACGACAGCCTCGCCTGTGGCGTCTAACGTTTTCTCTTCCAATCACAGAAGAGGACAACGGAATGTCCAGCACGCCACACGGCCACCGTTTAYGCACCGGCCGGCACTCAGAACATGGCCGCATCTATCTGCTCACCGCTGTTACCCACGAGCGAACCCCGTTCTTCAAAGACTGGCGCATGGGGCGCCTTCTCGTGCATGAATTCAGAAAGGCTCATGAAACAGGAAATGCCACATCTATCGCTTGGGTAGTCATGCCGGATCACTTTCACTGGCTGCTCGAGTTACACAACGGTGATTTGCCGAAACTGATGCAAGCCACCAAAGCTCGAAGTGCCCGCGCTATCAATCTCAAGCGAGGCCAGCCCGAGAGGCTATGGCAGAGAGGTTATTTCGACAGGGCTCTGCGTCGGGAGGAAGACCTGAAAGCCGCTGCTCGATACATCATCGCCAACCCCCTACGCGCAGGCCTCGTCGACCATATCGGCGATTACCCACTCTGGGACGCTATCTGGCTCTGACGCCCCTTTCCCCCTCTGTAGGAGCGAGCATGCTCGCGATGRTCGTCAACGATAACGCTGGCRACCTGACACCCCGCGGCGTTCTTGGGTTCATCGCGAGCATGCTCGCTCCTGCAGGATTGCCTCTTTCCGCACGTCTCGTGAATGCTTGCAACCATTCCCTCCAGCCGCCAGCCGTGTAGAATCGCGAACATTCATCGCCAGTCATCCCCGGCGGGTTTATGAGCTCAAGCTGAAGCGCGCGGCGATCCCGCAAAGTTATCGGCAACTTCCGGACACGCGGCCATTTCTGAGTGTTCCAGACGTCAATAGAAGCTCACTTCCCTTTTGATACCTGATTAGCCGCCCGGAGTGCTTCATGCCTGATTACCGCTCGAAAACATCCACCCACGGCCGCAACATGGCCGGCGCCCGCGCACTGTGGCGCGCCACGGGGATGAAAGATGACGACTTCAAGAAGCCGATCATCGCCATTGCCAACTCCTTCACCCAGTTCGTACCGGGCCACGTGCACCTCAAAGACCTGGGGCAACTGGTCGCCCGCGAGATCGAACGCGCTGGCGGCGTGGCCAAGGAATTCAACACCATCGCCGTCGACGACGGCATCGCCATGGGCCACGACGGCATGCTCTATTCGCTGCCGAGCCGCGAAATCATTGCCGACTCCGTCGAGTACATGGTCAACGCCCACTGCGCCGACGCGATCGTGTGCATTTCCAACTGCGACAAGATCACCCCTGGCATGTTGATGGCCGCCCTGCGCCTGAACATCCCGGTGATCTTCGTCTCTGGCGGCCCGATGGAGGCCGGCAAGACCAAACTCGCCTCCCACGGCCTCGACCTGGTCGACGCCATGGTGATCGCCGCCGACTCCAGCGCTTCTGACGAGAAAGTCGCTGAGTACGAGCGCAGCGCCTGCCCGACCTGCGGTTCGTGCTCCGGCATGTTCACCGCCAACTCGATGAACTGCCTGGTCGAAGCCCTGGGCCTGGCATTGCCGGGCAACGGTTCGACCCTGGCCACTCACAGCGACCGTGAGCAGCTGTTCCTGCAGGCCGGGCGCACCATCGTCGAGCTGTGCAAGCGTTATTACGGCGAGAACGATGAGTCGGTGTTGCCGCGCAACATCGCCAACTTCCAGGCGTTCGAAAACGCCATGACCCTGGACATCGCCATGGGCGGTTCCACCAACACCATCCTGCACTTGCTGGCCGCTGCCCAGGAAGCCGAGATCGATTTCGACCTGCGCGACATCGACCGTCTGTCCCGTCACGTGCCGCAACTGTGCAAGGTCGCGCCGAACATTCAGAAGTACCACATGGAAGACGTGCACCGCGCCGGCGGGATCTTCAGCATCCTCGGCTCGCTGGCCCGTGGCGGTTTGCTGCACACCCAGTTGCCAACCGTGCACAGCCGCAGCATGGAAGAAGCCATCGCCAAGTGGGACATCACCCAGACCACCGACGAAGCGGTGCACCACTTCTTCAAGGCCGGTCCGGCAGGCATCCCGACGCAAACCGCGTTCAGCCAGTCGACCCGCTGGGAAACCCTGGACGACGACCGTGAAAACGGTTGCATCCGCAGTGTCGAGCACGCGTACTCGCAAGAAGGCGGCCTGGCCGTTCTCTACGGCAACATCGCCCTGGACGGCTGCGTGGTGAAAACCGCCGGCGTCGACGAGTCGATCCACGTGTTCGAAGGCAACGCGAAGATCTTCGAAAGCCAGGACAGCGCCGTGCGCGGCATCCTCGCCGACGAAGTGAAGGAAGGCGACATCGTCATCATTCGCTACGAAGGCCCGAAAGGCGGCCCGGGCATGCAGGAAATGCTCTACCCGACTTCGTACCTGAAATCCAAAGGCCTGGGCAAAGCCTGCGCCCTGCTCACCGACGGCCGTTTCTCCGGCGGCACCTCGGGCCTGTCCATCGGCCACGCTTCGCCTGAAGCGGCTGCCGGCGGCGCGATTGGCCTGGTGCAGGACGGCGACAAGGTGCTGATTGACATTCCGAACCGCTCGATCAACCTGTTGGTCAGCGACGAAGAACTGGCTGCACGCCGGGTCGAGCAGGACAAGAAAGGCTGGAAACCGGTGGAAGTGCGTCCACGTAAAGTGACCACCGCGCTGAAAGCCTACGCCCTGCTGGCGACCAGTGCCGACAAGGGTGCTGTACGTAACAAGGCGATGYTTGACGGGCTGTAAGGCTTAAGCATCGAACATGAAAATGCCCCGCCAAGTGCGGGGTATTTTTTTGTCCGCGCTATTCCTGAGGGTCGAGGTTATCCAACACCTGATTCACCGCCAACTCGCCCAGCATGATCACCTGCGCAATCCCCAGCATTGTGCTGCGTTGCGAGCCTTCCAGCAGTCCGGCGAAATCGCTGGCCATCACATTGGCCGAGGCGAGGGGTTCGCAGGCGTGGGTGGCGGCCATACGCAGGTTGGTAGACCGGTCACCAGGAACCCGGCGCGTCCGAAGATGCCCTGCGCATGGCCACCATATGAGCAGAGACAGAAACGAACCCTGCAAAGGGTGGCGCAATGCGCCGAGGTGAACACGGGCTACCAAACCCGATCACTGATGTTCAGCGACGCGGAAACGATAGAAGCCGGTACCCAGACGCACAAGCCGGCGGATTCTGGCGTAGTCGTAGTCCCTTGCGCAAGAATGCGTAGGGTGTGACTGTCAGGAGATGTCTTTCAAGCGGGGTCTTTCATTGCACTGACGGGCCTCATCGCGAGCAAGCTCGCTCCCACAGGGGATCTTCGGTGCTCACACAGTCTGTGTTTCACCCGAGATCTTTGTGGGAGCGAGCTTGGTCCGGGCGGCGTTCCGACGATGGCGGCGCCGCGGTCTTACTGGATGTCTTCCGGCTTGACGATCACCCAGTTCTTGTCGGCAGTCACGGTCAAGCCTTCCTTGGACTGGGCTGCGGCATTCTTGGCCATCATGCCGTTGATCTGGGTCATGTACTTGTCCTTGCGATTGACCCACAGGTGGATACCGCCCTTGGCCACGTCAACACTGTGGAACAGCATGTAACCATCGCTGCTCGGGGTGTCGCCGCCCACCAGCACCGGTTTTTTCCACTCGTCGATGTAGGTCAGGATCGCCGCCTGCTTGCCGGCCATCCAGGTCGCCGGGGTCCACAGGTACGGGGTCAGTTCCAGGCCGAGGTTGGCCTTCTCGTCATATTTGCCGGCGGTGACCTGCTTGCGCGCGGTGGTCAGCTCGCCAGTCTTCGGATCCTTGAGCAGCAGCGACACGCCGATCACATTCTGCGGTTTGACGTTGTAGCCGTACTTCGGATCGGCCGCGACCATGCGCACCAGTTCTTCGGAGGCGGCGGTCATCACGTAGACCTCGATGCCGTTCTCCATCAGTTTGTTGTACAGCTCTTGCTGGCCGGTGAAGATTTTCGGCGGGTTGACGTCGAGTTTCTTGACCACATCACCTTCGTAATAAGTGGCCGGCACCGGTTTGCCGGACGCCATCATTTCGTCGACATAGCCCTTGAGTTCCTTGAGCGTGAAGCCGGAGAACACTTGGGCGACCCATGGATAGCAGACCATGTCGTCGACTTCGCAGAGGCGGTAGTAGTAGCTGAACAGGCTTTCCTTGTGGTCGGCGGTGTCCTTGAACGGCATCAGTTTCAGGGAGGGATCGAGCTTGTCGCGGGTGATCAGGCCCTTGTTCTCCATGAACGGCAGCAACGACTCTTCGAGGTCGTAGCGGTAACTGGTGTTGTCCATGTCGAACACCGCGTAGTTACCTTTGTTGGCGTTGGCGGCGATCATCGCGTCCAGCGCCTTGGCCTGATCGGCCGGCCAGTGTTTCAGATCCGTGGCGAGGACCTGGCCGGCGAGGCCGAGGCAAAGTGCTGCGGCCAGTAGTTTCGGTGCGAACTTCATCTGCGTTTCTCCCTGAATGAAAGATATCGACGCTAACAAATAAGTGTGACAGTCCTCGTCTGTCAGCGACCGCCCGCGTCCCTTTCGCGCCAGTTGCATTTCTGACAGCGACATCCGCTTATTCCAAAAGCGACGAATACCATACGTTTTTGATATTAATTCATTAGTTTTCAAGCTGTTAGGCTTGCCCGTTCGCAGCTGCCCCGGATGGTAGCTGGCACAAGTCTCACTCGGAGTTCTCATGAATCTGCCGCTGATCCTCAATCTGCTGGTGTTCCTCGCCCTGCTCCTGGGCCTCGCGCAAACCCGCCACACCACTTGGAGCCTGGCGAAAAAAGTCCTGCTCGCGCTGGTGCTGGGCGTGGCGTTCGGTGTGGCCTTGCACGCCGTTTACGGTGCCGGCAACCCGGTGCTGAAAGCCTCGATCGGTTGGTTCGATCTGGTAGGCAACGGTTATGTACAACTGCTGCAAATGATCGTGATCCCGCTGGTATTCGCCTCGATCCTCAGCGCCGTGGCCCGTCTGCACAACGCTTCGTCGCTGGGCAAGATCAGCTTCCTGACCATCGGCACGCTGCTGTTCACCACCGCCATTGCAGCGCTGATCGGCATCGGCCTGACCAACCTGTTCGGCCTGACCGCCGAAGGCCTTGTGGCCGGCACCCAGGAAATGGCGCGGCTGCAAACCATCCAGACCGATTACGCCGGCAAGGTCGCTGACCTTAACGTGCCGCAGTTGCTGCTGTCGTTCATCCCGCAGAACCCGTTTGCCGATCTGGCGCGGGCCAAACCGACCTCGATCATCAGCGTGGTGATTTTCGCGGCGTTCCTGGGTGTCGCGGCCCTGCAATTGCTCAAGGATGATGCCGAAAAAGGTCAGAAAGTGATCAACGCCATCGACACCTTGCAAGCCTGGGTGATGCGCCTGGTGCGCCTGGTGATGAAGCTGACCCCGTATGGCGTACTGGCGCTGATGACCAAAGTGGTCGCCGGTTCCAACCTGCAAGACATCATCAAGCTCGGCAGTTTTGTCGTGGTGTCTTACATCGGCCTGGGCCTGATGTTTGTGGTGCATGGCGTGCTGGTGTCGGTTGCCGGGATCAATCCGCTGCGCTTCTTCCGCAAGATCTGGCCGGTGCTGACGTTTGCCTTCACCAGCCGTTCCAGCGCTGCGACGATTCCGCTGAGCATCGAAGCCCAGACCAGTCGTCTGGGCATTCCGCAGTCCATCGCCAGTTTCGCCGCTTCGTTCGGCGCGACCATTGGCCAGAACGGTTGTGCCGGCCTGTACCCGGCGATGTTGGCGGTAATGGTGGCGCCGACCGTGGGCATCAATCCGCTGGACCCGCTGTGGATCGCGACGCTGGTGGCGATTGTCACGCTGAGTTCGGCCGGTGTGGCCGGGGTTGGCGGCGGTGCGACGTTTGCCGCGCTGATCGTGCTGCCAGCGATGGGCTTGCCGGTTTCGCTGGTGGCGTTGCTGATTTCGGTCGAGCCGCTGATTGATATGGGGCGTACGGCGTTGAACGTTAGTGGTTCGATGACGGCCGGGGCGATTACCAGTCAGGTGATGCAGCAGACGGATAAGGCGCTGCTGGATGCGGATGAGCATTCGGCGTTGGCGCAGGCTTGAGTAGCGTCTGATAGACCGCTATCGCGAGCAAGCTCGCTCCCACAGGGATCTGTTGTGTTCACACAATTTGTGTTTCACCTCAAAACACTGTGGGAGCGAGCTTGCTCGCGATGCTTTTAGGCTTTTTCCCATACTTCGAAGTTGTACGCCGGTTTGTCGCCTTCCGCCGGGTTCGGCACATTCGACACCAGTTTCCACTGGTTCAAATCAAACTCCGGAAACCACGCATCCCCTTCCGGACTCAGCGCCACGCGGGTCAGGTACAACCGATCGGCTTGGGCCAGCCCTTGCGCATACAACTGCGCACCGCCAATCAGCATCAGCTCATCGACACCCTGTTCCTTCGCCCATGCTTCGGCACGAATGACGGCGGCTTCCAGCGACGGATAAACCTCCGCGCCTTCGAGCAGCAGATCTGCCTGACGGCTGACCACGATGTTCAAGCGGCCGGGCAACGGGCGCCCCAGGGAATCCCAGGTCTTGCGCCCCATGATGATCGGTTTGCCGAGGGTGGTGGCCTTGAAATATTTGAAGTCCCCCGGCAAGTGCCAGGGCATGCTGTTGTCGACGCCGATCACGCGGTTTTCACCGAGGGCTGCGATCAGGCTGAGAGGGAGTGATTTAGTCATGCCGGCGAGGATAGCAGAGCCGGGCTTTCGCCGATAAGCGCCACAGCGGTTATGCTCACAGCTCAATTAAGCGACGGGATGCCGCGTGACTGAACTCAATACCCTCTGGCTGACAGAAACCATTCGACTGCGCGAAGAACACGCAGGTCCTCTGGAAGACCTTGAAGCCAACCGACTGGCCCGCAGCGCCGGCGGCGATTTGCCGTCGCGCATTCAACGCCGGGCCCTATGGCTGGCTGAACGCGATGGCCTGGCTACGGCCCTCAAACACTGGCTGCAAGGTGCGAGACTGGCGCTGATTGTCATGGCGGTGCTGGCCGTGGTCAGCGGCGCCGGCCTGGCCTTTGCTGCACTGGGCGACGGCCTGCACCCGGTGAATGTGTTCTGGGCCTTGGGCAGCCTGCTCGGGCTCAATCTGATCCTGCTGCTGAGCTGGGCCCTGGGACTGGTGTTCGCCGGTGAACAAGGCGCCAGCCTCGCACGCCCGTGGCTGTGGCTCAGCGAAAAACTCGCGCGTGACGCCAAAGCCGCGCAACTGGCTCCGGCCCTGCTCCTGTTGCTGCAACGCCAGAAACTCAATCGCTGGGCCATCGGTGTGCTGGTCAACAGCCTGTGGTTGCTGGCGATGATCAGCGCCTTGGTGATCCTGCTGATGTTGATGGCGACCCGGCGCTACGGCTTCGTCTGGGAAACCACGATCCTCAGTGCCGACACTTTTATCGCCGTCACTCAGGCGCTTGGCGTGCTACCGGCCCTGCTCGGCTTCAGCGTACCGACCGAGGAAATGATCCGCGCCAGTGGCGATGCCGCACTGAACATCGAAAGTGCCCGCCAGGCCTGGGCCGCGTGGCTGGTCGGCGTCTTGCTGGTCTACGGCGTTGTGCCGCGCCTGCTGCTGGCGCTGTTTTGCCTGTGGCGCTGGAAGACCGGGCAAACGGCGCTGCGTCTGGATTTGAACCTGCCCGGTTACGCACAACTGCGCGAACGCTTGATGCCCACCAGCGAGCGCCTCGGCGTCAGCGATGTGGCACCCGCGCAGCTGCATCGCGTGGAAAGCGGCGTGACTGAACAGCAAAGCGACGGCGCGTTACTGGTCGCCATCGAGCTGGACGACCAGCGCCCGTGGCCACCGCAATTGCCGAAAAACGTGAGCAACGCCGGCATCCTCGACAGCCGCGAATCGCGGCACAAACTCCTCGAACAACTGAGCCGCTTTCCCCCGGCGCGCCTGGCCATTGCGTGCGATCCACGGCGTTCGCCGGATCGCGGCAGCCTGGCCTTGATTGCCGAACTGGCCCGCAGCGCCAGCGCCACCCGCGTGTGGTTGTTGCAGGCGCCCCCCGGCGAAGCGCTGGACGCCGAACGCCTCGGCGACTGGCACGTGGCGCTGCAACAGCTTGAGCTGCCGTTTGCCGATTGTGCACCGATGAACTGGCTGGAGACGGGTCATGACTGACACCTGGAAACAGCCTCTGAAACTCGCCGTGGTCGGCCACACCAACGTCGGTAAAACCTCGTTGCTGCGCACCCTGACCCGCGACGTCGGCTTCGGTGAAGTGTCCCATCGCCCCAGCACCACGCGGCATGTCGAGGGCGCACGATTGTCGGTGGACGGCGAGCCGTTGCTCGACCTTTATGACACCCCCGGACTGGAAGACGCCATCGCCCTGCTCGATTACCTCGAACGCCTGGAGCGTCCCGGCGAACGCCTCGACGGCCCGGCACGCCTGACGCGTTTCCTTGAGGGTAGCGAAGCCCGACAACGCTTCGAACAGGAGGCCAAAGTGCTGCGCCAGTTGCTGGCGTCGGACGCCGGGCTCTATGTGATCGATGCCCGGGAGCCGGTGCTGGCCAAGTATCGCGACGAGCTGGAAGTACTGGCCAATTGCGGCAAACCCTTGCTGCCGGTGCTGAACTTCGTCAGCAGCGCCAACCACCGCGAGCCAGCATGGCGTGAAGCGCTGGCGCGGCTGGGCCTGCATGCCCTGGTGCGTTTCGATAGCGTCGCGCCGCCAGAGGATGGCGAACGCCGACTCTATGAAAGTCTCGCCCTGCTGCTGGAAACCGCGCGGCCACAACTGGAACGCCTGATCGCCGATCAGCAAGCCCAACGTCTGGCTCGCCAACAAAGCGCAGAGCGATTGATTGCCGAATTGCTGATCGATTGCGCAGCTTGCCGGCGCAGCGTGGTCAGTGACACCGAGCAGGAACAACAGGCGATCAGCGAACTGCGCAAAGCCGTGCGCCAGCGCGAGCAGCGTTGCGTCGAGGCCCTGCTCAAGCTGTACGCCTTCCGCCCACAGGATGCCGCTGCGGGTGATTTGCCGCTGCTCGACGGTCGTTGGGGCGACGATTTGTTCAATCCGGAAACCCTGAAACAACTGGGCGTGCGGGTCGGTGGCGGTATCGCCGCGGGTGCTGCCGCCGGGGCCGGGGTTGATCTGCTGGTCGGTGGCATCACGCTAGGCGCAGCGGCATTGGCCGGAGCGATTGCCGGCGGCGCCCTGCAAACCGCACGCAGTTATGGCAGTCGCTTGCTCGGCAAGCTCAAGGGCCAGCGCGAACTGACGGTGGATGACAATGTGCTGCGGCTGTTGGCGCTGCGCCAGCGGCAATTGCTGCAAGCACTCAATGCCCGTGGGCATGCGGCGATGGACAGCATCCAGGTGGCCACACCCCTGGACAAGAGCTGGCGCGAAGGCAAGCTGCCCGAGGCTTTGAACAAGGCGCGGGCGCATCCGCAGTGGTCGTCGCTCAATCCTCATCCCAAATTGAATCAGGCGGAGCGGCAGGAGCAGGTGGAGGTTCTGGCACAACAGCTGTAGAGGCAGGAACACTTGTGTTGCCTGGGCTGACGCCATCGCGAGCAAGCTCGCTCCCACAGGGTTTTGTGCTGGGACATCAATCTGTGTCCAGACACAGATCCAATGTGGGAGCGAGCTTGCTCGCGATGGCCGCGCCTCGGTTCAAAGGCTTTATGCAGCCAACAGCCGCACCGCTTTGCCCTTCAACACTGCCAGATCAATCACCGGCACATGCATCTCTTTCGCCAATTCATCCCACTGGCGCATGCGCAAACTCACGGCACACAGCGGGTCCTGCTCGAACGCCTCTGCCTCTACAGCCGTCATCACCCCGCCCTGATATTCCAGGGTTTGACGACTGGCTTCGCTCAGGCGCTCGTAGTAGCCAGGCTCCTTTAGTGTCAGATAACGCTTGGCCTGAACGTGATACTCGACCAGCCGCGCCATGCGCTCGCTGAAACCGGCCTGGCGCAAGTAGTCGGCGCCGAGGCGCTCATGGCTGACCACACCGAAGCCACCCATGTTCTCCGCGCTTTCAGTGCAGATATGCCCGATGTCGTGGAAGAACGCCGCTAAAATCACTTCATCGTCGAAGCCTTCGTCCATGGCCAGTTGCGCCGCCTGGGACATGTGCTCGATCTGCGACACCGGCTCGCCGATGTAGTCGCTGTCGCCAAAGCGCTCGTACAAACCGAACACCTCGGCAATCACTTGCTTATTGCGTTCCATCAGATTTCCTCCAGTACCGTGGCGACGTTTCGCTCGGCCATCGCCGGCCCGACGCTCATGCCGACACCAGTGTGCATCAATGCCACGCCCAGGCCTTTTGCCGGGCGCAGGAACGAGAAGGGCCCCGGGCCCCGTGAACCATAGACACCCTGCCAGCGTTCGACCACTTGCACCTTGCAGCCCAGGGTCTGCTCGGCCAATTCGATCATCCAGTCGTCGACCCGCTCGGCATTGAAGGGCGATGGATCGCTGCCGTAATGGTGCGAGTCGCCAATGATCAGCTCGCCATAGGGCGTCGGGCTGATCAGCAAGTGGATGCCGTTTTCGTGCAGGTGCGGCGCGTGTCGCAGAATCTCGGCCTGCACCGCTGCAGCTTCCGGCAAGTCAGCGAAGGCGCCGTAGTGCACGCAACTCAAACCGGTGAGTAATGCATGTTGCAGGTTCAGGTTGATTTGCGGTCGGGCGCGGAGCATTTGCAGGCGGCAGATTTGCGGGTCGAGTTCGGCGATCTGTTCGGCCAGCAAGGTCTGATAATCGTGGCCGGAACAGACGATGATCTGCTCGGCACTGAAGCTGCCGGCGGTGCTGTACAGGCGACCCGGCTCGATATCGCGCACCAGGGTAGAGAAGTGAAACTCGACGCCCAGGTCGCGGCGCAGGAAGTCGATCAGCGCCGGAATCGCTTCGCGGGAATACAGTTGCTGGTCGTCCATGCCGTGCAACGCCGCGCGATGATGGCGGAACTGGCCGCCGTACAAATCGCGCAATGCAGCACCGTGCAGCAGATCGACACGGTAGCCGTGCTCTACGGCGCGGCCGTCACAGAAGGCTTCCAGCAACTGTTCTTCTGCTTCGGTGCGGGCGAACAGGTACGAGCCATTGCGCTTGAGTTGCAGGCCGGCGAGTTGCGCCCAGTCGCCCCAGATTTCGCGACTGGCCCGGGCCAGCTCCAGCATCGGCCCCGGCGGTTGGCCGGTGACCAGTGCCTGGCCGAAGTTACGCACCGAAGCGCCAAGGGGCGTTTCGCTGCGCTCGAAAACCGTGACCTTGAGACCGCGCTTGGCGGCGGCATACGCGTGGGACAAACCCAGGATGCCGGCGCCGACGATCAGCATGTCGTTGTGTTGTGTCATGACGAATTGTCCTGAATTCAAGACCGCAATCGCGAGCAAGCTCGCTCCCACAGTGATTTGTGGTGGGCACAAATTTTGTGACCGCCACAGGACCTGTGGGAGCGGGCTTGGTCCGGGCGGCGTTCCGACGAAGGGGCCCTGTCAGTCGATAAAGATCTTACTTGGCCGCCACTTTCTCGGACTTGCCGTCATAGCGCTTGCGCCATTCGGTGAGGATTTCGTCGCGGTTCTTCGAAGCCCAGGCGAAGTCGTTCTTGATCAGGCGCTGTTCGTAGTCGGCTGGCAGTTCGCTCTGTGGCTTGGCGATGCCAGGCTGGGCGAGTACGGCAAAGTTTTCTTTATAGAGCTCCATCGCCTCAGGGCTCGCGGAGAAGTCAGCCAGTTTCTTCGCCGCTTCCTCGTGGGCAGTGCCCTTGATCACGGCAGTCGCTTCGATCTCCCAGCCCAGGCCTTCCTTCGGCAGGATGATGTCCAGCGGTGCGCCCTGGCGCTTCAGTTGAACAGCCGGGTACTCGAAGGAAATACCGATCGGGAATTCGCCAGCCGCCGCCAGTTTGCAAGGCTTGGAACCGGAGTGAACGTATTGGCCGATGTTCTGGTGCAGGCCGTCCATGTACGCCCAACCCTGCTTCTCGCCGAAGGTTTGCAGCCAGGCGCTGACGTCGAGGAAACCGGTACCGGACGATGCAGGGTTCGGCATGACAATCTTGCCTTTGTACTCAGGCTTGGTCAGGTCCTGCCAGCTCACGGGTTTGGTCAGGCCCTGCTTCTCGGCTTCGACGGTGTTGAAGCAGATGGTTGCGGCCCAGACGTCCATGCCGACCCAGGCTGGCGGGTTGGCAGCGTCGCGGTAGTTCGCGCCGATCTTGCCCAGATCCTTCGGTGCATAGCTTTGCAGCATGCCTTGCTGATCGAGGATCGCCAGGCTGGAAGCGGCCAGACCCCACACAGCATCCGCCTGTGGACGGGCTTTTTCGGCCAGCAGTTTGGCGGTGATGATGCCGGTGGAGTCACGCACCCACTTGATTTCGACGTCCGGGTTGGCCTTCTCGAAAGCCTCTTTGTAGGTCTTCAGTTGTTCGGCTTCGAGGGCGGTGTACACCGTCAACTCGGTTTTCGCCGCAAAGGCGTTCAGGCTGAAAGCGGTGAGGACAGCGGCGGCCAGGGCCATAGGCTTGAACATGATCTTTTCCTGTTTTTTGAGTTGAGGGGTTGTGCAGATTCAATGACCGGGCGCGGTCTGCCGCCATGCCTGGGAGCGGCGCAGCAAACCGCGCGAGGCCCAAGCCAGCAGCAGGGACACGCCCGCCGAGGTAATCAGGATCAGGGTCGACATCGCTGCCGCGCCACCGACGTTGCCGGCGTCGTCCATGTTCAGCACCGCCACCGCCGCGAGGATGGTGTCGGGGCTGTAGAGGAAGATCGCCGCCGAAACAGTGGTCATGGCCGAGACGAACAGGTAGCGCACGATGTCCAGCAGCGCCGGCAGGCAAATCGGCACGGTGACTCGCAGGTAGTGGCGATATAGCGGCGCCTTGAGCGACAGCGCAGCCGCTTCGAATTCGGCATCGAGTTGACGCAGCGCCGTGGTGGCAGTCATTTGCGCGGTGGTCAAATAGTGCGCAATGGTGCAGACGATCAGCAGGGTCATCGTCCCGTAGAGCACATGCAGCGGGTTGCCGGTGAGATTGAAGAAGAAGACGTAACCCAACCCCAACACCAGGCCCGGCACCGCCATCGGTACGAAACTGAGCATGCGCAAGGTCAGGTTCAGGCCGCGCTGCCCCTTGGTTTTTTCCATCAGGTACGCACCGGTGAAGATCAGCAGGCTGCCGATCAGCGCCGTGCCCAAGGCCATCTTCAGGCTGTTGCCGTAGGCCAGCCAGCCACCGCCGGCGGTTTCATTGAACTGATAGTGGTTGAGCGACAGCGACAGGTTGTACGGCCAGAACTTCACCAGGGACGAGAACACCGCCATGCCGAACACCAGCAGCAACGCGGCGCAGATCAGCAGGACGATGGCCAGGTAGCAACCGTCGCGCAGCTTCGACGGCGCGGGCTTGAACACTTGGGCGCGACCGCTCATGGAGTCTCCGTGACGACGACGCAACCAGGCATCGACGCCAAAGCTGAGCAGCGCCGGCAGCAACAACACCATGCCGATCAAGGCACCACGACCGAACTGTTGCTGGCCGACCACCGCCTTGTAGGCCTCCAGCGCCAGCACCTGATAGTCGCCACCGACCACCACTGGCACACCGAAATCGGTGATGGTCAGGGTGAACACCAGGCAGAACGCGGCGAACACGGCCTGACGAGTCGCCGGCCAGGTGATGCTGCGGAAAGCTTTCGCATGACTTGCGCCCATGCTGGAAGCGGCATCGAACAGTCGCGCATCGGCCAGGGACAGGGCTGACAGCAGAATCATCAAGGCGTGCGGGAAGGTGTAGATGACTTCGCCGAGCACAATGCCCCAGAAGCCGTAGATGTTGTCCGAGAGCAGGCCACGCAACATACCCTGGTTGCCGAACAGGTAAACCAGCGCGATGCCGGGCAGCATTGATGGCGCCATCAATGGCAGCAACGAAATGCCACGCCAGATGCCTTTAGCCGGAATCAAGGTGCGTTGCAGGGCGTAGGCAAACAGGTAAGCCAGCGGTACGACAATGGCCGCGACACTGAGAGAAACCTTCAGGCTGTTACCGAGCAACCAATGGAAGTTCTCGCTGGTCACTAGTTCCTTGGCGGCAATCCAACCACCGCCCTGCCCGGCTTCGGCGCTGAAACCGCGCCAGAAGATCGCCAGCAACGGCATCAATACGGCAACACCCAACAACACCAGCAGAAGGACTTTGCCGCCGACCACGAACAACCGGTCACCGACCTCGGCGCGAGTGGTCTGCCGAACCTGCTTGTGCGGCAACGGCAGCGCGATGTTCGCGCTCATCAGGCAAACACCTGCAGGCTGCGCGGCGGCAACGCGACCATGATCTGCTGGGCGCCAAGGCGCGGCATGGCTTCCGGCGCCAGTTCCGCCAACAGCGCGTGGCCCGGCAATTGATCGAGTTCGAAGCTCATGCGGCAGCGGTTGCCGAGGAAGGTGATTTCACGAACCTTGGCCGGGAACAGGTTTTCCTCGTGCACCAGCGGGTTGACGTTGATCGCTTCCGGACGGCAGAACAATCGGCCCGACGCGGTCTTGGCGCCGCCATCGGCCAGACGCATGCTCAGCCCGCCGACCTGGGCGTGGCTGTCGCTGCTGCGCTGGAACGGCAACCAGTTGCCCTGGCCGACGAACTCCGCCACGAACGGCGTGGCCGGACGGTTGTAGATTTCCTGCGGCGTGGCGTACTGCTCGACCTTGCCGTTGTTCATCACGGCGATACGGTCGGCCATCAGCATGGCCTCGTCCTGATTGTGGGTGACCATCAGGGTGGTGATGCCGAGGTTGCGTTGCAGTTGGCGCAATTCGGTGCACAGATGCTCGCGCACCCGGGCATCGAGGGCCGACATCGGTTCGTCCAGCAGCAACAGCGAAGGGGCCGGGGCCAAGGCACGAGCCAGTGCAACCCGCTGCTGCTGGCCGCCGGACAATTGGCCGGGGTACTTTTTCTCGCTGCCGCTCAGGCCGACCAGCTCCAGCATCTGACCGACGCGCTGGCGAATCTGGTCGCGACCATTGCCGGCGAGGCCGTAGGCAATGTTCGCTTCGACGGTGAGATTGGGGAACAACGCGTAGGACTGGAACAGAATGCCGTAGTCCCGCGCCTGGGGTGCCAAGTGGGAAACGTCGCGATCACCCAAGTACAACTCGCCGCTGTCCTGCTTCTCCAGACCGGCGATGCAGCGCAGCAAGGTGGTCTTGCCACAGCCCGACGGGCCGAGCAGACACACCAGCTCACCGGCCGCCACGTCGAGGGAAACATTATCCAGCGCCGTGAAGGCGCCAAAGCGCTTCTGCACGCCGCGCACCTTCATCGGTGCGCCGGGGTTGGTCAGGGCAGTTGCGATCGGGTTGTTCATGGACGGACCTCATCTGGCAGATGGGGGCCATCCTAGAGTTGTAATGAGTCCGTCATGTGGCAGTAAGGCAAAAACTGCCGATAGTGGTATTCGGGATTTTTGGTTATTCCTGTGCTGACTGATCTACCGCCATCGCGAGCAGGCTCGCTCCTACAGGGGAATGCGGTCAACTGTAGGAGCGAGCCTGCTCGCGATGAGGCCTGGACAGGCAAAAGATCTCAGGCCGGGGCCATTTCCTGCGCCAATCCCAGAAACGCCGCCGGCAGCCGCGCGCCTTTGCGCTCCCTGAGGCAGTACAGATACTCGGGAATCTGCGGCGCACTCTCGATGGTCAGTACCCGCAGCTGCGGATCATGGGGCACTTCCTGGCGGGCAATGATGCTGATACCGATATTGCGCAGTACCGCTTCGCGGATCGATTCGCGGCTGCCGATTTCCAGCAGCGGGCCGAAACACACGCCGGCGCTGGCCAGCAATTCTTCGGTCAGGCGACGGGTGGTCGAACCCGGTTCGCGCATCAGCAGGGTATGCCCGGCCAATGCACTGAGCGAAACGTGATCGTGAACCGCCAGCGGATGATTGCGATGCACCGCCAGCACCAGCGGATCGCTGCCGAGCACCCGGCGAATCAGCCGCGCGTCATCGAGCAACTGCGACGACGCCGCGACATCGACCCGATAATCCTCCAGCGCTTCAAGCACCTGCTGGGAGTTACCGATTTCCACCGACACCTCCACTTGCGGCAGACGTTCGCGGAATGTTTTCACCAGGTCGAGGATGTAATACGGCGCCGTGGCGGCAATGCGCAATGTGCCCTGGACCTGGCCGCAGTTACGCAGGAAAAACTCGATGTCGGCCTCCTGTTGCATCAGTGCCTTGACCATCGGTAACAGCCGCGCGCCCTCTTCGCTGACACTGAGACGCCGGCCACCACGGTAGAACAGCTCGACCGAATATTGACTTTCGAGGTTGCGGATCTGCGTCGTCACCGTTGGCTGGCTCAGGCCAAGCTTTTTTGCAGCCTGGGTAATGCTGCCCAGGCGGGCCACCATGTAAAACGCCTTCAGCTCGGCACTCAGCACAACCGTCCCTCATCCTTTACTTGCGCAGCAGGCGCAAACCGTTGAACACCACCAGCAAACTCACCCCCATGTCGGCGAACACGGCCATCCACATGGTAGCGACCCCGGCGAAGGTTACCCCAAGAAAGATCGCCTTGATGACCAAAGCCAGGGCGATGTTCTGTTTGAGGATGCTCGATGTCCGTCGCGAAAGGCCAATGAATGCCGGAATCTTGCGCAGATCGTCGTCCATCAGGGCGACATCGGCAGTTTCAATCGCGGTATCGGTGCCTGCGGCGGCCATGGCGAAACCGATCTCGGAACGCGCCAGCGCCGGGGCGTCGTTGATGCCATCGCCGACCATGCCGACCCGATGCCCTTGGGCATAAAGAGCCTCGATAGCCTGCAATTTGTCGCCTGGCAACAGGTCTCCCTTGGCCTCGTCGATGCCGACTTGCGCGGCAATGGCTTGCGCAGTGTGGACGTTATCGCCCGTGAGCATCAGGGTTTTGATACCCAGGTCATGCAATTGCCGGATGGCTTCGCGGCTGGACGCTTTCACCGTATCGGCGACGGCGAACAGCGCCAATGGCCCGGACTGATCAAGCAGCAGCACCACCGACTTGCCCTGCTTTTCCAGGGCAAACAGCTTTTCTTCCAGCGCCGGCGAACACAAACCCAGATCCTCCACCAGGCGATGGTTGCCCAAATGGTAGAGCTGACCGTTGATCTCGCCGCGCACACCGCGCCCGCCCAGCGCTTCGAAGTTATCCACAATCAGCGTCGCGGTCTGGTTATCCACAGCCGCTTTGGCAATGGCCTGAGAAACCGGGTGATCCGAGCGCCTGGCCAGCGCGGCGGCTATGGCAGGCGCCGACTCATCGGCGGTCGGGTCCAGCGACAGGTAATCGGTCTGCACCGGTTTGCCGTGGGTGATGGTGCCTGTCTTGTCCAGGGCCAGGTAGTCGAGCTTGTAACCGCCCTCCAGATAGACGCCGCCCTTGACCAGGATGCCTTTGCGCGCCGCCGCCGCGAGGCCGCTGACGATGGTCACCGGCGTGGAAATCACCAGCGCACACGGACAGGCCACCACCAGCAGCACCAGCGCCCGGTAGATCCAGTCGAACCACAACTCGCCCATGAACATTGGCGGGATCACCGCCACGGCCAGTGCCAGGACGAACACCGCCGGGGTATAGACTTTCGAGAAACTGTCGACGAAACGCTGGGTCGGCGCCCGCGCCCCTTGGGCCTGCTCGACCGCGTGGATGATGCGCGCCAGGGTCGAGTTGTCGGCCGCAGCGGTTACTTCATATTCCAGGGATCCGGCCTGATTGATGGTGCCGGCGAATACTTTGTCGCCGATGGTTTTTTCCACCGGCAAGCTTTCACCGGTGATTGGCGCCTGATCGATGGTTGAGCGACCAGACAGCACTTCGCCATCCAGGCCGATGCGCTCGCCGGGACGAACCCGTACCCGCGCACCGAGCCCGATGCTTTTGACATCCTGCTCTAGCCAGTTCCCGTCATTCTGCAACACCGTTGCCGTGTCCGGGGTCATCTGCATCAGGCCGCCGATGGCATTACGCGCACGATCAAGGGACTTGGCTTCGATCAACTCGGCCACGGTGAACAGGAACATCACCATTGCCGCTTCCGGCCACTGGCCGATCAGCACCGCGCCGGTCACGGCAATGCTCATCAGCGCGTTGATGTTCAGGTTGCGGTTTTTAAGGGCGATCCAGCCTTTTTTGTAAGTGCCGAGACCACCGCTGAGGATCGAGACCAGCGCGATAGCCGCCACCACCCAGTTCGGCGCGGAACCGGTGAAGTGAATAACTTCTGCCAGCAATGCACCAACACCAGACAGTGCCAAGGGCCACCATGGCTTTTTCTGGAGCGCCGGCGCCGGGGTGTCAGCACCTTGATCCAGCGGCTCGGCCTGCATGCCCAAGGACTTGATGGCCTCGACGATCGGCTCGATACCAGGCAAATCGTGGGTCACGCCGAGCACCCGATTAATCAGATTGAACTCCAGCTGCTGCACACCGGTCAGTTTGCTTAGCTTGTTCTGGATCAGCGTCTGTTCGGTTGGACAGTCCATCGCTTCGATGCGAAAACTGCTCAGTCGAGCCCCGGGCGTCGGCGATTCGCTCAGTTTTACAAACGCAGGCGCTGCCGCTTTAGATGAGCAACAGGCGTCGCCGTGACCACCGTGGCCATGTTTTTGCACGGGCTTGAGCTTGTCGCTGTGCTCGTGTTCAGCCCCGGGTTTGCGGGAGTGCAGGGAATCGCTCATTGGTTGTGTCCATATAGAGTGCCTGTTGCCAAGTAAAGACCCTGTAGCCACTATAGGGTCAAGCACCCATTTTGGAGTTTTGGAGATTGTCGTCATGAAAATTGGAGAGTTGGCAAAGCTCACGGACTGTGCCGTGGAAACGATCCGCTACTACGAGCGCGAGAGCCTGCTGCCGGAACCGGCCCGCAGTGACGGCAATTATCGCGTCTATACCCAGGCCCACGCCGAGCGCCTGACCTTCATCCGCAACTGTCGCACCCTCGACATGACGCTTGAAGAAATCCGCAGCCTGCTGGCGTTTCGCGACAGCCCGCAAGATCAGTGCGAAAGCGTAAACTCACTGATCGACGAGCACATCCACCACGTCAGGGCGCGGATCGACGGCTTGCTGGCCTTGCAGACGCAACTGCTCGACCTGCGCCAACGCTGCGACGAGGGGCCGGGTATCGATCAATGCGGGATTTTGCAGCGGCTGGAAGTGAGTGGCGGGGTTGTGACGACGGAGGTGGAGCATTCCCATGTGGGCCGCAGTCACGGCCACTAAGCACACCGCAAAACCCTGTGGGAGCGAGCTTGCTCGCGATGACGGCGGCACATTCAACATTGATGTGACTGACAAACCGCTATCGCGAGCAAGCTCGCTCCCACAGGGTCGGTGGTGGTTTTTCAGACCGCCATCGGCGCGGTCATCGGTGCGTGGTGCTCGTAGCCTTCCAGGGAGAAATCGCCCGGTTCCACCAGCTCCAGCCACTCCGGCTGATACACACCCGTCTTGGCAAACTCCGGCACACGCTCGGAAATCACCAGTTTCGGCATCGGGAACGGCTCGCGCTTGAGCTGTTCGTTGAGCATGTCCAGGTGGTTTTCGTAGACGTGGGCATCACCGATGAAATAGGTGAACCAGCGCGGCGTGTAGCCGGTCAGGCGACCGATGAGGCTCAGCAGCGCAGCACCTTCGGTGAGGTTGAACGGCGTGCCCAGGCCCAGGTCGTTGGAGCGGATGTAGAGGGTCAGGGAAATCTCCCTGGTCTCGACATTCGGGTGGAACTGGTACAGCAGGTGGCACGGCGGCAAGGCCATTTCATCGAGCTGGGCGCAGTTCCAGCCATGGAACAGGATGCGACGGCTGCCCGGGTCATTGATGATGGTGTCTACGCACTGGCGGACCTGATCGATGGCCTTGTACAGCACCACGTAGGCCTGACCGGCATCGGAGCCTTCGGCGATCTGGCGGTAGCCTTGCTTCAGGGTCTGCTCGATGGCGGCCGGGTTGCTGACCGGAATCTGCTTGTACGCCGGCCATTTGCGCCATTGCACACCGTAGATTTCGCCAAGGTCGTCTTCGCCCTGGCGGAACGGGTTGGCCAGCCACTGGGCGTTTTCATTGGCGTTCTGGTCCCAGACCTTGCAGCCCAACTCACGGAATTCGGCAGCGTTGTTCACGCCACGCAGGAATCCGCACATTTCGCCGATGGCCGATTTGAACGCCATCTTGCGCGTGGTGATCGCCGGAAAACCTTCCTGCAGGTCATAACGCAGCATCGCACCGGGAAAACTGATGGTGTTCACGCCGGTGCGGTTGGCCTGCTTGGTGCCGTTCTTGATGACGTGGGCAACCAGTTCGAGATATTGCTTCATGAGTTACCTGTGTCCTTGAACCCGGGACCGAAGCCCCGGGGTTCGAATTTTATACTGCTGCCGCTGGAGTCGCCGGAGTGCGGTGATAGGCCAGCCAGATCAGGAACAACCCGCCGACGATCATCGGCACGCACAGCACCTGGCCCATGGTCAGCCAGTTCCAGGCCAGATAGCCCAGTTGCGCGTCCGGTACACGGACGAACTCGACGATGAAACGGAAGATGCCATAGAACAGCGCGAACATCCCCGAGACCGCCATGGTCGGCCGTGGCTTGCGCGAGAACAGCCAGAGGATCAGGAACAGCGCCACGCCTTCAAGGGCGAACTGGTACAGCTGCGACGGGTGACGAGGCAACTGCGCCGGGTCGCTGAACGGCGGGAAGATCATTGCCCACGGCACGTCGGTCGGCTTGCCCCACAGCTCGGCATTGATGAAGTTGCCGATACGACCGGCACCCAGGCCAATCGGCACCATCGGCGCAACGAAATCCATCAGCTGGAAGAACGACTTGCTGTTCTTTTTACCGAACCACAACGCCGCCAGCATCACACCGATGAAACCGCCGTGGAATGACATGCCGCCCTTCCACACTTCGAAAATCAGCGTCGGGTTGGCCAGATAAGCGCTCAGATCGTAGAACAGCACGTAACCCAGTCGCCCGCCGACGATCACCCCCATCGACATCCAGAACACCATGTCGGAGAGTTTCTCCCTGGTCCAGGTCGGGTCGAAACGGTTCAAGCGGCGGGACGCCAGCAGCCAGGCGCCGCCGATGCCGATCAGGTACATCAGACCGTACCAGTGGATTTTCAGCGGACCGATGGCCAGGGCCACCGGGTCGATCTGCGGGTAAGGCAGCATTGCGACTCCTCGTTAGAGTTCAAATCTTAAAAATTCCCGGGCGACGCTGCCACCTCAGGATTAAGCCAGGATTGCGCTGCCGGTCAGAGCAGGAAGTTCAGACCGACGCAGAACAGCAAAGCGGCAAACAGCCGTTTCAGCAACTTTGGCGACAACCTGTGAGCCAATCGCGCGCCCAAGCGGGCGAACACCATGCTGGTCAGGGCAATGCCCAGCAACGCCGGCAAATAAATGAAACCGAGACTATGGGCCGGGAGCAACGGATCGTGCCAGCCCAGAATCATGAAACTTAATGCACTGGCCAGGGCAATCGGCAGACCGCAGGCCGACGAAGTAGCCACGGCTTGCTGCATCGGCACACTGCGCCAGGTCAGGAATGGCACGGTCAGCGAACCTCCACCAATGCCGAAAATCGCCGAAGCCCAGCCAATCGCGCTACCGGCCACGGTCAGACCGAGTTTGCCCGGCACGGTTCGGCTGGCCTTGGGTTTAACCTCCAGCGCCAACTGAGCGGCGATCACCAGGGCAAACACACCAATGAGTTTCTGCAGGTTAGGGCCGGAAATCGCTTCCGCCGTCAGCGCGCCGAATCCGGCACCGACCAGAATGCCGACGGTCATCCACATGAAGATCGGCCAACGCACGGCTCCACGGCGGTGATGCTCACGTACCGCGTTGACCGAGGTAAAGATGATCGTCGCCAGGGAGGTGCCCACTGCCAGGTGCGTGAGGATCGACGGATCGAACCCTTGGGCCTTGAAGCTGAACACCAGCACCGGGACGATGATGATCCCGCCGCCCACGCCAAACAGCCCGGCGAGTACACCTGCACAGGCGCCGAGCGCCAGATAGAGCAGAAATTCCATGGTTGTCTCGCCCGCATCCCAAAACCGGAGCGGCATGGTAACGGATGCATGGCCTCAAGCTCCACTGCGCAAGGCGATGGATCGATGAGCGATGTCTGCGTAGAGTGAGCAAAAAACACACAAGGACAGCCTTATGTGCCTGATTGTTTTTGCCTGGCGTCCGGGTCATGCCCAGCCGCTGGTCGTGGCGGCCAATCGCGATGAGTTCTACGCCCGCCCCAGCCTGCCTCTGGCGCCATGGCCCGAAGCGCCGCACGTACATGCGGGGCGCGACCTCGAGGCCGGTGGCACCTGGCTCGGTGTCGGTGCCAACGGACGTTTTGCGGCGCTGACCAATATCCGAGATCCCAATCGACCACCAGGGCGAAAATCTCGTGGGGAGCTGGTCGCGCGTTTTCTAACCGGGGAAATATCAATTGACGACTATTTAGCCGACGTTGTCGAACGTTCGCAGGAATATGGTGGTTTTAACCTGTTGGTCGGCAATGCCAATGAACTCTGGCACTTCAACGCCCGGGAACCAGCAGCGGTGATGTTGGCCCCGGGGATCTACGGGTTATCCAATGCCGGGCTGGATACGCCGTGGCCGAAGTTGCTCAAGGCCAAGGCGGCGTTGAGCGAGGTGCTGGATGATCCGCAGCCTCAGGCGCTGTTGGCGTTATTGAGCGATGCGCAGACCGCACCGCTTGCCGAGTTGCCGGATACCGGAGTGGGGCTGGCCACCGAGACGTTGCTGTCGAGCGTGTTCATTGCCAGTCAGAGTTATGGAACGCGGGCGAGTACGGCGTTGATTGTGCAGGCGGATGGGGCGCGGCATATGGTCGAACACAGTTTCGGGCCGCATGGCGGGCATCTTGGGGAAGTGGAGATCAGGCTTTAGTTTTGTGTTACCTGGACTGGCCCCATCGCGAGCAAGCTCGCTCCCACAGAGTTTTGTGTTGTTCACAAAACAGTGAGCCTACACAAGCCCACTGTGGGAGCGAGCTTGCTCGCGATGGGGCCGTCAGCGTTTCAGAGGGGCTTGATCGCTGCCGGATTGATCATCCGCGCCAACCCGAGGTTCTTCAGCGCCAATTGCAACGAGCTATGAATCACTTGCGGGTTGTCGATGGTCATCAGTTCGGCAAGCAATTCCTTGGCCTTGCTCAGGTTGATCTGGCGCAGCATCCACTTCACCTTCGGCAGGTTGGTGGCGTTCATCGACAGACTGTCGAACCCCATCGCCATCAACAGCACGGCCGCCGCCGGATCACCGGCCATTTCACCGCAGATACTCACTGGCTTGCCTTCGGCATGGGCATCACGCACCACATTCTGCAGCGCCTGAAGCACTGCCGGGTGCAGGTAATCGTAGAGGTCGGCCACCCGCGGGTTGTTGCGGTCCACGGCCAGCAGGTACTGGGTCAGGTCGTTGGAACCGACCGAAAGGAAGTCCACTTGCCGCGCCAGTTCCTTGGTCTGATACACCGCTGCCGGAATCTCGATCATCACGCCAACCGGCGGCATCGGCACGTCGGTGCCTTCATCGCGTACTTCACCCCAGGCACGGTGAATCAGGTGCAGGGCCTCTTCGAGCTCATGGGTGCCAGAGATCATCGGCAGCAGGATGCGCAGATTATTCAAGCCTTCACTGGCCTTGAGCATGGCGCGGGTCTGCACCAGGAAGATTTCCGGGTGGTCGAGGGTGACACGAATGCCGCGCCAGCCAAGGAACGGGTTATCTTCCTTGATCGGGAAATACGACAGCGCCTTGTCGCCGCCGATGTCCAGGCTGCGCATGGTCACCGGTTGCGGGTGGAACGCGGCCAGTTGTTCGCGGTAGATCGCCAGCTGTTCCTTTTCGCTCGGGAAACGCTGGTTGATCATGAACGGCACTTCGGTGCGGTACAGGCCCACGCCTTCGGCACCGCGCTTCTGCGCCCGCGCCACATCCGCCAGCAAACCGGTGTTGACCCACAGTGGCATGCGGTGGCCATCGACTGTCACGCACGGCAGATCGCGCAGCGCATCGAGCCCGAGGGCCAGTTGTTTCTCTTCCTCGACCACCTCGGCGAACTGCTTGCGCAGCACTTCACTCGGGTTGGTGTAGACCTCACCGTGGTAGCCATCGACGATCATCTGGATGCCGTCGACCTTGGAATACGGCAGGTCGACCAGGCCCATCACGGTCGGAATGCCCATGGCGCGGGCGAGGATGGCGACGTGGGAGTTGCCTGAGCCGAGCACCGACACCAGGCCGACCAGCTTGCCCTCCGGCACCTCGCCGAGCATCGCCGGCGTCAGTTCTTCGCTGACCAGAATGGTGTTGTCGGGGTAGACCAGCGTTTGCTGACGCTCTTCCTGCAAGTAAGCCAGCAATCGCCGACCAAGGTCCTTGACGTCCGAGGCCCGCTCGCGCAGGTAGGCGTCGTCCATCAATTCGAAACGGTTGACGTGATCGGTGACCACCTGGCGCAAAGCGCCCTGGGCCCACTGCCCGGTCTTGATCACGGTGGTGACTTCGCTGCCCAGCGCGGCATCGTCGAGCATCATCAGGTAGACGTCGAACAAGGCCCGCTCTTCCGGGCGCAGCTGCGTGGCGAGTTTGGCGGACAAGGTGCGCATGTCGGCGCGCACGCCTTCAATGGCGGTCTTGAACAAACCGAGTTCGGCGTCGATGTCGGTGATGTTCTTGTCCGGCACCACGTCCAGATCGGCGGGCGGCAGCATGACCACCGCCGTACCGACCGCCGCACCCGGCGAACCCGGCACGCCGATGAACTTGGCTTCCTGAATGCCTTTACCCTGACGGCCCAGGCCGCGGATCGAACCGGTGGCCTCGGCGTGGGCGATAACGCCGGCGAGCTGCGCGCTCATGGTCACGAGGAAGGCTTCTTCACCTTCATCGAACTGGCGGCGCTCTTTTTGCTGGATGACCAACACGCCGACAACACGGCGGTGGTGAATGATCGGTGCCCCGAGGAATGAGGCGAAGCGCTCTTCACCGGTCTCGGCGAAGTAGCGGTAGCGCGGGTGATCCGCAGCGTTTTCGAGATTCAGGGGTTCTTCGCGCGTACCGACCAGGCCAACCAGACCTTCGTTGGGTGCCATGCTGACTTTACCGATCGAGCGCTTGTTCAAGCCCTCGGTGGCCATCAGCACGAAGCGGTTGGTCTCAGGGTCAAGCAGGTAGACCGAGCAGACCTGACTGCCCATGGCCTCTTTGACGCGCAACACAATAATCCCCAACGCCGCCTTGAGATCCTTGGCGGAGTTAACTTCCTGGACGATCTTGCGCAGCGTATTGAGCATGGCTCGGGGTCGAACTCCGTCGTCAGTCGCGCGCTAAAAGGCGCGGGGCAAGCTCTTTGAGAGCGCGTCGATACACCTCGCGCTTGAATGTCACCACCTGGCCCAACGGATACCAATAGCTGACCCAGCGCCAGCCATCGAACTCCGGTTTACCGGTCAAATCCATCCGCACCCGCTGCTCGTTGGAGATCAGGCGCAGGAGAAACCATTTCTGCTTCTGGCCGATGCACAGCGGCTGGCTGTGGGTACGTACCAGACGTTGCGGCAAACGATAGCGCAACCAGCCCCGGGTGCAGGCGAGAATTTCAACATCTTCGCGTTCAAGGCCCACTTCTTCGTTCAGCTCGCGGTACAAGGCGTCTTCCGGCGTCTCTTCGGGGTTGATTCCCCCCTGCGGAAATTGCCAGGCATCCTGATTGATTCGGCGAGCCCATAGCACCTGGCCGGCGTCATTCGTCAGAATGATCCCGACATTGGGGCGAAAACCATCGGGGTCGATCACGGCAACAACCTCGCAAACGCATGTCGCCGCATTGTTCCACAAAGGTTGTGAAGGCGGCAACGAAGGTTCCTACCTTATGTGCACTCTTGTGAAAAGACCGTATTCTTGTCGCCTTTTTACTGACTTTTCAGCGGGTAACTGCGATGCGCCTGGCTTTATTCGATTTGGACAACACCCTTCTGGGCGGTGACAGCGATCACGCTTGGGGCGATTACCTATGCGAGCGCGGCTTTCTCGACGCCGTCGCCTACAAGGCTCGCAACGATGCGTTCTACCAGGATTACCTGGCCGGCAAACTCGATAATGCCGCTTACCTGAACTTCTGCCTGGAAGTTCTCGGCCGCACCGAAATGGCCACGCTGGATCAGTGGCACAGCGATTACATGCGTGACTGCATCGAACCGATCGTGCTGCCCAAGGCCATCGACCTTTTGGCCAAACACCGTTCAGCCGGCGACAAACTGGTGATCATCACGGCGACCAACCGCTTCGTCACCGGGCCGATTGCCAAGCGCCTGGGCGTCGAAACCCTGATCGCCACCGAATGCGAGATGGTCGACGGCCGCTACACCGGGCGCAGCACCGATGTGCCGTGCTTCCGCGAAGGCAAGGTGACGCGCTTGAATCGGTGGCTGGAAGAAACCGGATATACGCTGGAAGACAGCTATTTCTACAGCGACTCGATGAATGATTTTCCGTTGCTGGAGCAAGTGACCCATCCGGTTGCGGTCGATCCGGATCCGAATCTGCGGGTCGAGGCCGAGAAGCGGGGTTGGCCGGTGATCAGTCTGCGCGGCTGAAACCGCTGTCGCGAGCAAGCTCGCTCCCACAGGGATCTTCAGTGAATTCAGATTTAGTGAACACCAGAAAACTCTGTGGGAGCGAGCTTGCTCGCGATGGGGGCGACACGGTCTCAAGCCTTAAACAGGCTTGGCCCCCATTAAACCGGCAATGGCCACAAAACAGACAAAACCGAACAACGCCAAGGCAAAGGTGAATTTACCCGCGCTCTCCGGCGCCTTGCGCAGTTTGTCGAGCCGCACCAGCAACCAGAACCAAGCCAGCGCCGCCACGGTGTACAGCACACTGGACGCCAGCAACCAGGTCTGCCCCAATGGCCAGCCCACCAGATGCACCATCCACCAGCCGGTAAACGGCATGCTCAGCAGCGCCAACCCCATCAACAACCAGACAAATACACGTGGCCGTTGCAGGGTGCGGCTTCCCGCCGTCGCATCACCCTTGCGCCGCGCAAGCAAAACCCAGACGCCCAGACCCAGCGCACAAGCCAGCAGTACAACAGTTGCCACCATGTGCGCCGTTTTCAGGGCAGTTAACGTTTCCATTGTCAGATTTCCTTATTGCCTGCCCATCAGCGTAGCCCCTCAGCCAAGAAACAGCTGATAGGCCGGGTTGTCGCTTTCGTCCCAGTACGGGTAGCCGATTTCTTCCAGCGCCGCCGGCACCAAATGGCGCTCGTCGTGGGGCACTTGCAGGCCCGCGACTACCCGGCCGTCCGCCGCGCCATGGTTGCGGTAGTGGAACATCGAGATGTTCCAGCGCCCGCCCAGCTTGTTGAGGAAGTTGAACAGCGCGCCCGGACGCTCCGGGAACTCGAAACGCAGAATCACTTCATCGACCACATGCGCCGCACGCCCACCCACCATATGACGGATGTGCAGCTTGGCCAGTTCGTTGTCGGTCAGGTCCAGCACCGGGAAACCCTGCTCGCTCAGACTGGCGATCAACGCACTGCGCGGGTCGCTTTCCGGGTGCGTCTGCACACCGACGAAGATGTGCGCTTCGCTGCCGGTGTTGTAGCGGTAGTTGAATTCGGTGATCTGGCGCTTGCCGATAGCCTCGCAGAACGCCTTGAAGCTGCCCGGCTTTTCGGGAATGGTCACGGCGATGATGGCTTCGCGGCCCTCGCCCAGCTCCGCACGCTCGGCAACGTGGCGCAGGCGGTCGAAGTTGACGTTGGCCCCGGAGTCGATGGCCACGAAGGTCTGGCCGCTGACGCCGCGCTGCTCGACATATTTCTTGATCCCGGCCACGCCCAAGGCGCCTGCAGGTTCGGTGATCGAGCGGGTATCGTCGTAGATATCCTTGATGGCGGCGCAGATTTCGTCGGTGCTGACGGTGATCACCTCATCGACATGGTCTTTGCAGATGTCGAAGGTGTGCTGACCGATCTGGGCCACCGCAACGCCGTCGGCGAAGAGGCCCACGGTCGGCAGCACCACACGCTCGCCCGCCGCCATGGCGGCTTGCAGGCAATTGGAGTCATCCGGTTCGACGCCGATGATCTTGATGTCCGGGCGCAGATACTTCACGTACGCCGCGATGCCGGCAATCAGGCCGCCGCCGCCCACCGGGACGAAAATCGCGTCCAGTGGTTGCGGGTGTTGGCGCAGAATTTCCATCGCCACGGTGCCCTGCCCGGCAATGGTATGGGGATCGTCGTATGGGTGAATGTAGACATAGCCTTTTTCGTCGACCAGTTTCAGCGAGTAAGCCAGGGCTTCCGGGAACGAATCGCCGTGCAGCACCACCTTGCCGCCACGGGAGCGCACGCCTTCGACCTTGATCTCCGGGGTGGTCTTGGGCATGACGATGGTCGCTTTCACGCCCAACACCTTCGCCGCCAGAGCCAGGCCTTGGGCATGGTTGCCCGCCGACGCGGTGACCACGCCGCGAGCGCGCTCTTCTTCGCTCAACTGGGTCAACTTGTTGTAGGCGCCGCGAATCTTGAACGAGAACACCGGCTGCAAGTCTTCGCGCTTGAGCCAAATGCTGTTGCCCAGCCGCTCGGAGAGCTGGCGAGCAGACTGCAACGGGGTTTCTACGGCAACGTCATAAACGCGCGAGGTGAGGATCTTTTTGACGTACTGTTCAAGCATCGGAAAGCATCACTGAGCGGGTTGGGCAGGACCATGGAGTCTAACCCGGCTTTCAACTGTACGACCACACGAATACAGAGGTTTTAGCCAGACATGGGGCTATAATGCCGGCCTTTCGTTCCCTCCTCGGCACCCCGGAGCCCGCATGAACCAGGATCAACTCAAACAGGCAGTGGCTCAGGCCGCCGTCGACTTCATCCTTCCGAAACTCGACGACAAGAGCATCGTCGGGGTCGGCACCGGCTCCACCGCCAACTGCTTCATCGATGCCCTGGCCCGGCACAAAGGCGCATTCGACGGCGCCGTCGCCAGTTCCGAAGCCACCGCCGCGCGCCTCAAGGGCCACGGGATTCCGGTGTACGAACTGAACACCGTCAGCGACCTGGAGTTCTACGTCGACGGCGCCGATGAAAGCGACGAGCACCTGAACCTGATCAAGGGCGGTGGCGCCGCCCTGACCCGCGAGAAGATTGTCGCGGCCGTGGCCAAGACCTTCATCTGCATCGCCGACGCCAGCAAACTGGTGCCGGTCCTCGGTACTTTCCCGTTGCCGGTGGAAGTGATCCCGATGGCCCGCAGCCACGTGGCCCGCGAGCTGGTGAAGCTCGGCGGCGACCCGGTTTACCGCGAAGGCGTACTGACCGACAACGGCAACATCATCCTTGACGTGTTCAACATGCAGATCACCAATCCGGTGGAGCTGGAGACGCAGATCAATGCGATCGTCGGCGTGGTCACCAATGGTTTGTTCGCGGCGCGTCCGGCGGATCTGTTGTTGCTGGGTACCAGCGAAGGTGTAAAAACCCTGCGCGCTGAATAACTAAGACCGTCCACATTTTTGTGGGCAGATGAAAAAACCTGTGGGAGCGAGCTTGCTCGCGATTGCTGACGGCCAGTTGAAATCTATTTTGACTGATACGCCGCTATCGCGAGCAAGCTCGCTCCCACAGTGTTTTGTGGTGTTGGTTAGAGTTGCGTGGGTTTCTTGAAAACGTAAAACAGGTTTGGCTCGCTGACGAGGTACAGCGTACCGTCGTCGTCCATGGCGATCCCCTCCGCTTGCGGCACGGCTTTTTGCAGACCCTGTTGTCTCTTGCTCAGGGACATCGTGCTCAACGGACGCCCGTCCACATCCAGTTCCAGAATCAACCGGGACTCATCGGACAGCGCCAACAAATGCCCGCTGCGCTCGTCGTATTGCAAACCCGACAGGTCCCGCACAAACATCCCGGCATCACGCTTGGGGTCGTTGACTACGTGCACCGACCAGGATTCTTCAGGATTGAATCGCGGAAAACCGTACACCTCGTAGATCAGCATCGGGTCGCGCTCCTTGGCGACGAACAGGCGCTTGCCCACCGAATCGTAAGCCAAACCCTCGAAGCCCTTGTTGTCGCCCATGTGTACGCCAACGGTCATCTGCTCGGCGTCTGCCGCATCGACGAAGGTGGTGCCCTGCTCCAGACGAATCTTGATCAGCCGCTGCTGGCTTTCGTCAGTGACCACGTAGGTGTTCTCGCTGATGAACTCCACCGCCTCCGGATCCCCGAAACCGACCAGTGCCACACGGCGCAAGATCCTGCCGTCGAGGGACAACTCGATCAACTCGCTTCGCTTATTGGTAACGGTGAACAGGCTTTTGCGCACCGGGTCGTAGGTCAATGCTGAAACGTTTTCAACCTGGCCATCAATCACCTGCGCCTCGGTCACGACCTGATATTGGTCCAGCCCCATGGATCGGGAACTCACCGGTTGCCACAGCGTATGCAGATTGAACCAGGCACGCTCGAACAGGCGCTGGTATTGGCCGAGCGCAATCAAGGCGATCAGCGAGACCATCGACAGGATCAGAATCAGGGATTTGAGGCGGGCAAATCGACGCATTCGGGTGGGCTCAGGGTCAATACAGGCGGATGAAATATCACGCCTGTCTGAACTGCAGCTTAATGGCCGCTGGCCTTTTACGTACAGACAATCAGCGCTGGCGCTGGTTACTTCTGTTTTTCGAAGCGATAGAACAGGTTCGGCTCACTCACCATGTACAGCGTGCCCGCTTCATCCATGGCCACGCCTTCGGCACGGGGAATGGTATTTTTCAGGCCGTTGAAGCCACGCAGCAAAGTAATGAAACTGACCTGCTCACCCTTCTTGTCCAGCTCCAGCAACAGGTGCGATTCGGCGGACAGCACCAGCATGTGGCCAGTCCGCGGGTCGATGGCCAGTGCCGACAGGTTGCGCATGTCCAGTGCATGACTGGCCAGTTTCAGCTTGTCGCCGGTCAGGACCTGGCCGTCACCTTTCCAGGTAAACAATGCCGGCGGGCGCTCTTCGCCCAGCACCAGTTGCTGATTATGCGAATCCCAGGTGACCCCCTCGAAAGCCTTGTTCTGATCTTTGGAAGGCCCGAGGTCGTATTTCGGGAAGTCGGCGATGTTCAGCTCGCGGGTATCGGCATCGACCTTGACGATGGCTATCAGGTGCTCGCGCTCATCGACAATCGCCAGTCGGCCGTCGCCCAGCACGGTGACGCCCTCAGGGTTGCTCCAGCCGACCAACGGCATTTTGCGCAGCACATCGCCCTGCAAGTTCAACTCGACCAGAAACGGGTTCTTGCCCATGACCGAAAACAGGGTCTTGGTCTGGGGGTCGTAGGCCAGGTCCGATGCTTCGTCCTTCTCCATGCCCGGCAACGGCTTGGCATCGATCACCGCCCGGTAGTCCGGAAGCCAGATGCTCGCCTGACGCTCGGCCGGGCTTTTCAATTGCTCTTTCACCCAGAGCACGCCCCGCGCATCCCAGTGCATGGCAAATGCAACGCCGTAGGCGACAACGACCACCAGCAGTAGCCAGATTTGCCAACGCAGGGCGAAGCGTGAGCGGCGGGCAGGTTTCAACGTGGAAAGCGGAGGAGTGGCCATCAGGGATGCGTTCCAGAAATTCAGGCTAGGGGTAATAGCACAATTTAGGGTCGGCTCAGAGGCCAACAGCCCTGAAATTATCCAGACCGGATGTGAAAAAAACGGGAAATGACAGGGTGGAGCTGTGTGGAATCTGGACTTCAACCCACCAAATACTACTGTGGGAGCGAGCTTGCTCCCACAGGGTTTGGCAGTGCCTGGACTAGCGGACGCTGCTGATGAAGCGGCTCGCGCCCGGCAGCTCCAGAACGATCTCATCACCGACATTCAGCGGACCGACGCCCACTGGTGTGCCAGTCAGAATCACATCACCGGCTTGCAACGAGAAGCAGCCGGCCATGTGCTGGATCATCGGCACGATCGGGTTGAGCATTGCACTGCTGTTGCCGTCCTGGCGCACTTCACCGTTGATGGTCAGGCGAATGCCGATGTCGGTCAGATCGGCAAACGTGCTGCCGGACACAAACGGAGCAATCACTGCCGCACCGTCGAAGGACTTGGCGATTTCCCAGGGCAGGCCCTTGGATTTCAGCTCGGCCTGCTTGTCGCGCAGGGTCAGGTCCAGGGCCGGGGCGAAACCGGAGATGGCGTCGAGCACTTCTTCACGGCTCGGCCTGGTCGACAACGGCTTGCCGATCAAGACCGCGATTTCCGCTTCGTAATGCACCGAGCCGCGCTCGGTCGGAATGCTGAAACCGCCTTCCAGCGGCACAACACAACTGCCTGGCTTGATGAACAGCAGTGGCTCGGTCGGTACCGGGTTATCCAGTTCCTTGGCGTGTTCGGCGTAGTTACGGCCGATGCACACCACTTTCCCCAACGGGAAATGAATACGCGTACCGTCGACATACTGGTGCTGATAGCTCATTACCGACTCCTGCCTTCATGGATGCTTAAAAATTGCAGATCAAACCGCGAAGATCTTGCCCGGGTTCATGATGCCGTTCGGGTCGAACACTGCCTTGACCGCTTTCATGTACTCGATCTCGACCGGGGAGCGGCTGTAGGTCAAGTAGTCACGCTTGGTCATGCCCACGCCATGCTCGGCGGAAATCGAACCGTTGTACTTCTCGACGGTTTCGAACACCCACTTGTTGACGGTGGCGCACTTGGCGAAGAACTCGTCCTTGCTCAGGGTATCCGGCTTGAGGATGTTCAAGTGCAGGTTGCCGTCGCCGATGTGGCCGAACCAGACGATTTCGAAGTCCGGGTAGTGTTCGCCGACGATCGCGTCGATTTCCTTCAGGAACGCCGGGACTTTCGACACGGTGACCGAGATGTCGTTCTTGTACGGCGTCCAGTGGGAAATGGTTTCGGAGATGTATTCGCGCAGTTTCCACAGGTTTTGCAGCTGGGTTTCGCTCTGGCTCATCACGCCGTCCAGCACCCAGCCCTGCTCGACGCAGTGCTCGAAGGTTTCCAGGGCGTGGTTGGCTACATCTTCGGTGGTCGCTTCGAATTCCAGCAGCGCGTAGAACGGGCAGTCGGTTTCGAACGGCGCCGGGACATCGCCACGGCCCATGACTTTGGCCAGGGCCTTGTCGGAGAAGAATTCGAAGGCGGTCAGGTCAAGCTTGCTCTGGAAGGCGTGCAGCACCGGCATGATCGAGTCGAAATCGGCGGTACCGAGGACCATCGCGGTGAGGTTTTTCGGCGCGCGATCCAGGCGCATGGTCGCTTCGACCACGAAACCGAGGGTGCCTTCGGCGCCAATGAACAGCTGACGCATGTCGTAGCCGGTGGCGTTCTTGATCAGGTCGCGGTTCAGTTCCAGCACGTCGCCCTTGCCGGTGACCACTTTCATGCCAGCAACCCAGTTACGGGTCATGCCGTAGCGAATCACCTTGATCCCGCCGGCATTGGTGCCGATATTGCCGCCAATCTGGCTCGATCCTGCCGAAGCGAAGTCTACCGGGTAGTACAGCCCTTTTTCTTCGGCCACGTTCTGCAGATGCTCGGTAACCACGCCCGGCTGACAAACGGCGGTGCGGTCAGTGAGGTTCACGTCGAGGATCTGGTTCATGTAGTCGAAGGACACGACCACTTCGCCATTGGCCGCCACGGCAGCGGCGGACAACCCGGTACGACCGCCGGACGGCACCAGCGCCACCTTGTGTTTATTGGCCCACAGGACAATGGCCTGGACCTGCTCGGTGGTTTTGGGGAACACGATGGCGGTCGGGGCCGGGGCGAAATGCTTGGTCCAATCCTTTCCGTAAGCATTCAGGGAGTCGGCATCGGTCAGCACCTTGCCAGGCTCAACCAGTGTCTTCAGCTCATCAATCAGGGCAGGATTGGTCATCGACAGAACTCTCGAACAATTCATGGTCATCCTGAGAACGCTTCACGTCGCAGGAATGAGTGTTTAGCGGGGCGCATATGCTAGCATACCGACCCCGCAGGATAGTGCCCAAGGGCTGTTCTGCGGTGACGGCTGTCGTGCCGTCCGGGTCAGCGTCTGCTGGCTATCTCCTGCCATTTTTCTCCGGGATACAGGTTTACGCAGATGAGCAAGACTTCTCTCGATAAGAGCAAGATCAAGTTCCTTCTTCTCGAAGGCGTCCACCAATCGGCTGTCGACGTCCTCAAGGCGGCGGGCTACACCAGCATCGAGTACCTCACAGGTTCTCTGCCGGAAGCCCAGCTCAAGGAAAAGATCGCTGATGCTCACTTCATCGGCATTCGCTCCCGCACTCAACTGACCGAAGAGATCTTCGATCACGCGAAGAAGCTCGTGGCTGTAGGGTGTTTCTGCATCGGCACCAACCAGGTCGACCTGGACGCTGCCCGCGAACGCGGCATCGCAGTGTTCAACGCGCCGTACTCCAACACCCGTTCCGTTGCGGAGCTGGTGCTGGCCGAAGCGATCCTGCTGTTGCGCGGCATCCCTGAGAAGAACGCTTCCTGCCACCGTGGCGGCTGGATCAAGAGCGCAGCCAACTCCTTCGAAATCCGCGGCAAGAAGCTGGGCATCGTCGGTTACGGCTCGATCGGTACTCAACTGTCGGTCCTGGCGGAAGGCCTGGGGATGCAGGTGTACTTTTACGACACCATCACCAAGCTGCCATTGGGTAACGCTACTCAGGTAGGCAAGCTGCACGAGCTGCTGGCGATGTCCGACATCGTTTCGCTGCACGTACCGGAAACCGCCGCCACCCAGTGGATGATGGGCGAGAAAGAAATCCGCGCGATCAAGAAAGGCGGCATCCTGATCAACGCCGCCCGCGGCACCGTGGTCGAACTGGACGCCCTGGCGGACGCGATCAAGGACAAGCACCTGATCGGCGCAGCCATCGACGTGTTCCCGGTGGAGCCACGCTCCAACGACGAAGAGTTCGAAAGCCCGCTGCGTGGCCTGGACAACGTGATCCTGACTCCGCACATCGGTGGTTCCACCGCTGAAGCCCAGGCCAACATCGGTCTGGAAGTGGCGGAAAAACTGGTCAAGTACAGCGACAACGGTACTTCGGTATCGTCCGTGAACTTCCCGGAAGTGGCCCTGCCGGCTCACCCTGGCAAGCACCGCCTGCTGCACATCCACGAGAACATCCCGGGTGTGATGAGCGAGATCAACAAGGTCTTCGCCGAAAACGGCATCAACATCTCCGGTCAGTTCCTGCRGACCAACGAGAAGGTCGGCTATGTGGTAATCGACGTCGACGCCGAGTACTCGGACCTGGCGCAAGAGAAGCTGCAACACGTCAACGGCACCATCCGTAGCCGGGTGTTGTTCTAAAGCTTGAAGCTTGCAACTGTAAAAAAGGGAGCCCCTGCGAAGGGGCTCCCTTTTTTATTTCACATTGACGGTAATCTTCTCGGAAACGATCGGTGGCTCGAACGGCATGTGGTTGCTATCGCCCAGTTCAAGCTGCAGGGTATGTTTGCCTGGCGTGAGCGTTATTTCAGCCTGGGTCTGCGCACCGCCGAAATGCAGGTGGTTGGCATCCTTGGGGATCGGCGCACCGGCGGCTGGCAGCTCATCGACGTCGATCAGCACGTGGTGATGACCGGTGTTCTTGGTGGTATCGCCCGCCGGTGCCAAGGCAATGTTCTCGACCGCGAACTTGACGACGACGGTCTGTGGAATCGTCGCACCGTCCTTGGGAGAAACAATGGACACTTCGGCGCCTTTCGGAGCCGGCGTTGCAGCACTGGCCAGCACCGAAACACCCATCAACAGGCCAGCCAAAGCAGCACGTGACTTAAAGGTTTTCATTCTCTTCTCCAGTTTTTCCGTAAAATTCGCGTGACCATGACAACTTCATGGCCATTCGTTGTCGAAGGCACTCGACAACCATAGCAAAGCGAGCCTGAATCAGAGGGTCCGCGATAAAAATTCAAAGGAGTGACCATGCGCTTTCTGCCTGGCCTGATCTGCCTGCTACCCCTTTTGAGCCCTTTGGCTCACGCCGAATTGATAGATGACGTCAACGACCGCGGCGAATTGCGCATTGCCGTTGAAGCCAACACCCCGCCATTCAATTTCAAGGATGACGACAAACTCACCGGTTTCGAAGTCGAACTGGGCCAACTGCTGGCAAGTGAACTCGATGTCCGGGCCGACTTTGTCGTCACCGACGGCAGCGATCTGCTGACTGGCGTCGAAAGTGGCAAATACGACATCGCCATCAACCACATAGCAGTGACCCCGGACCTCCAGGATCGTTTCGACTTCAGCGAACCTTACGTTCAAACCCATGCGCAGTTGATCGCGCAAAAAGAAGAACCGCGCTCCATTCTGCTGGTGCAGTCGCTGACAGAAGAAAAGCCTAAAACCAACCCGGCCGTGAGCCTGGCGATTCCGTTTCAGAAAGGTAATCCGGCGTTCCATGCCAGCCTGGAAAACGCGTTGCAGCGGATCAAGGATGACGGGCGACTGCAAGCGCTGGAGCAGAAGTGGTTGGGGGCGGATGCGGGCGAAGTGCCGAAGCCTTGAGGTTGTTGCAGGTCTGAAGTGAAAGCTGATCCTGTAGGAGCGAGCCTGCTCGCGATGGCGGCCTGACATTCAACATCAATGTTGACTGGGCTGGCCTCATCGCGAGCAAGCTCGCTCCCACAGTGTCTTGTGTCGCTCGTTAATCGAGTGCTGCCAACGTCAGCGCCACTTGCGACAACTCCAGCTCACTGAACACCTGCACCCCATGGCGCCTGAGCAACGCCGCCGTCACGCCCTCGCCACTGACCTTCACACCACTGAATGTCCCGTCATAGGTCAGCAGATTGCCGCAGGACGGGCTGTTGGCCTTGAGGATGGCGATGCGGATGCCATGTTTGCGGACCAGCTCAAGTGCYTGATACGCCCCCGACAAAAACTGCGCACTGACATCCTCGCCCTCGGTAGTGATCACCAGCGCCTGGCCGTCGAGCACTTGCGCGCCCTGCCCGCCCGGAATTTCCGCCGCTGCCCGTGGCGTCGGCAAGCCGCCGGCGACCTCTGGGCACAAGGGTACGACCCGACCTTCATCAAGCCACTGCGCAAGCGGATCGAACGGCCCGCTGGCCCCGCCGTCGTAACGAACCCGGTGGCCCAACAGGCAGCGACTGACGAGAATTTTCTGCATGATCAGAACGGCTCGTTACCGCGCCGGCGGAACCAGCCGGTCAGCGACAGGCGATCCCGGGTCGCGGGCAGGACTTCGTGGGGAACCTCTGCGGAGAGAAACACCACCAGGCAGCCGCCGATAGGTTGCACGTCTTGGACGCGATCATTGTCGAGGTACATGCGCAATTGGCCGCCGTGCTCGGGAAGCCAACCGTCATTGAGGTAAACCACCGCCGAAACCATGCGCCGGTCGTCATCGCGAAAGCGGTCGACATGCTTCAAGTAAAAGGCACCGGGCGGGTACATCGCAAAATGGCTTTCGAAATCCTCCAGGCCGAGAAACAGACCGCGATTGATCGCCTCGCGCAGGCTGTCCATCAAGTTCAGGTAGCTGTCGCAAGCCTCGGCCTGGCCGGGGTCGATCCACTGGATATGGTCGCCACGAATCCCTTCGCGGATCTCCGATGACGGCCCACGACCCACGGCGGCCGGAGCCAGCTCACCCTCGACAGCACGCTTGCGACACTCGGCCGCCAGCGCCTGGGTCAGATCCAGAGGCAGGAAAATATTCTGCTGCGACCAACCGTGCTCGGCCAGATCGTCGACGATTCGTAACAGCAGCGGGTGATCAGAGGATATTTGCATGCCGCGCATAGTATTCCTGTACCCGGAAATCCGACAGAGCCGCGCAGCGGACTGATACGAATTCTCGACAAGTACGGATGCCGCACGGAGAATAGTCGCCTGCTGACTGGAGTCCCTATGCGCCGTTTGCTTTTATCACTGCTGATGTTCTGCGTATTGCCCGCCTGGGCAGACAGCCACGACCAGTTGTACAAGGTCGCCGGCTGGCCGGAACAACGCGCGCATTTCAGCGACGCCCTCTCGGCTGCTCAGCAACGCTATCAGGGCAGCCTGCCTCCAGCGGTGTTTCAGGCACTGGTCAATAACAGCAATCAGCGATTTTCCGCCCAGGCCATGGACCGGCGCGCCGAAGCGCAATTGCGCAAGAACCTCGCCAACCCCAAACCCGCGCTGACGTTTTTCCAATCGCCCCTGGGCAAGAAAATCGTCGCCGCCGAGCTACTGGCGACCCGTCGCGACCAACTGGCAAAAAACGCCAAGGGTCTGCCGAAAATGCAGGCCAGCGACAGCCGCATGCTGATCATCGGCCATTTGGCACAAGCCCTGCCCGCACGCGAGGCCGGCGCGGAAGTCAGCCTGGCGATTGCTGGCGTCGCCGCCGATAGCTTGAGCTCGATGATTCCCGGGCTGCTCGGTGCCGGTCAGGCACAGGGCATGCTGAACGGACAACGTCAGCGCCTGATGGACCAGATCGGCAGCGACCTCAACAACACGCTGTTGTATGTCTATCGCGACCTGTCGGACGACGATCTGGAAGAGTTCGCGACCTTTGCCGAATCGGCGGAAGGCCAGGCTTATTATCAAGCGGCGCTAGCGGCAATTCGGGCGGGGTTGGCGGTGGGGCAGAGCAATTCGAACCTGACCCAGTGATCCTCACCAACTTATAGACCGCTATCGTCGGAACGCCGCCCGGAGCAAGCTCGCTCCCACAGTGTTTTGAGTCGCCCCCCACAAATTTGTGATCACCGCAAAACCTGTGGGAGCGAGCTTGCTCGCGATGGGGCCAAAACAGACACTAGAGATTGTGCCCTTTGATCCGCCTGGTCAAAAACCCGAAATACTCCTGCCGCATCACCAACGTTTCATTCGCCAGATGATGCCGTGCCTCGGGCAGCATCAGCACCTGCGGCCGATCAAACTTGCCCCGCAAAACGTCCAGGTTGTGCTCCCAATCCACTGTCATGTCGGCCTGGCCCTGCACGATCAGCGGCCGCCGCGTGCTCGCGGGTGCGGCTTCGATACGCTTGATCCAGCGTGCCAATGCGCCCACCCAGGCTGTCGGCAGGCGCAGCGGCTGCAACGGATCTGCTTGCAGGAACGGCAAAAACGCCGGGTCGTTGGAGTTCTCGCTGAAACGCCGGGCGATGGCTTTGACGAAAGGCTTGAGCAGGTAGTAACTCAGTTGCGACCAACCCCACGCCCGCGGCCGCACCAGCGGCGACAGCAGAATCACCTGACCCTGCGCCGGGCTGCTCACCCCCGCATTCAACACATGATCGATCACGATCGCCCCGCCGGTACTCTGCCCACACAGGTGCCACGGTTGCGGCAAGTCGAGGGATTGTGCCTCGCCGAACAACCCTTGCAACGCGTCCTGATACTCGGCGAAGTCCTTGATGCTCGCCCGTTCGCCACTGGACAAGCCGTGCCCCGGCAAGTCGCAGGCAATCACCGCAAAGCCCTGGTCCAGCGCCCACTCGATCACATGCCGGTAGAGCCCGGTGTGATCGTAGAAACCGTGGATGACAAACAGCGTCGCCTTCGCCCGCTCGGGCCACCAGAACTGGCTGACCAGCTCATAACCATCGACCTCGAACCGCCCAAGGCCACTGCGCACCTGACGCTGCGCAAAATCCAGCCCGTAGAACCGCCGGTAAGCCTGCGCCTGTGCTGACAACGGCTGCCCGGCTGCCAGAGGCAGCAAGCTGGCGCGTAGAAGATCAGGGTCGAAAGTAGCCGGCATGGACGATTCCAGAACGTGAAACGGACTTTATAGGCCTGCGATATTCTTCTGTCGCGGCAAGCATGGCAAGCTAGCCGACCTTCGAGGACTGAACCGATGCGCTCGCCCTATCGCGCCACCCTGTTTGCCTGCCTGCTCGCCGTGGTGTGTGCCGGCATGTTGTGGGCGGCCTACAACTGGTTCCAGGGGCGTTACCTGCGGGCGTTCAGCGAGCACACGGCGATGTTTTCGGGGGATCCGCTGCGCCTTCCCGAGTCCCTCGCCGGCCCTGGCGCCATCCGCCTGGTGCATTTCTGGGACCCGGCCTGCCCGTGCAATGTCGGCAATCAACAACACCTGACCGAACTGGTCGAGCGCTACGTACCCCATGGCGTGGAATTCTATGTCGTGCAAAAACCCGGTAGCCACGGCCAATTGCCGGGCACCCTGAGCAGCCTCAAAACCATCGACATCCTGCCCGGTTCCGAACAGATCCCCGCCAGCCCGGCCGTGGCGATCTGGGATCGCAGCGGCAAACTGGCGTACTTCGGCCCCTACAGCGAAGGCCTGACCTGCAATTCGAGCAACAGTTTTATCGAACCCATCCTGCAAGCGCTGGATGAAGGCCGTGCAGTGAGTGCCACGCACACATTGGCTGTGGGTTGTTACTGCCCGTGGCCTGTCGATCCAGCGAAGTAGGCAAAGACCTGGTAATACGAATCCCTCCTACGGGCGATGCGCCATATCGGCGCGCCGTGTTACACAGTGGCGCCAGGAATCACAATAACAACAAGGAGTCGCCATGAAACGCAGCCTGACCGCTCTCGCTCTGCTGATCGTCGTGCTGGCCGCCGGGGCCGGCGGGTACCTCTACAGCAAGCAGCCGTCACGCCAGGGCATGGTGGAACTGCAACACCTGCAAGGCTCCGTCACCGTGCGCTACGACGAGCGCGGCGTCCCGCACATCCACGCCGAAAACGAAACCGACCTGTACCGCGCCCTCGGCTACGTGCATGCCCAGGACCGCCTGTTCCAGATGGAAGTCTTGCGTCGCCTGGCCCGTGGCGAATTGGCCGAAGTGCTCGGGCCAAAACTGCTCGACACCGACAAACTGATGCGCAGCCTGCGCATTCGCGAACGCGCCGAAACCTACTTCGCGAATCTCGACAAGCAGTCGCCCGCCTTCATTGCCATGCAAGCCTATCTGGACGGCATCAACCAGTATCAGGACAGTCACGCAAAACCCGTGGAGTTCGACGTGCTGGGCATTCCAAAACGTCCATTCACGGCCCAGGACACCATCAGCATCGCCGGGTACATGGCCTACAGTTTTGCAGCCGCATTTCGTACCGAACCCTTGCTGACATTCGTGCGCGATCAACTGGGGCCCGGATACCTGAACATCTTCGATCTCGACTGGCAGCCAAAAGGCGTGCTCAACGGGACCGCACCCTCCCTGGCCAGCGCCGACTGGAAAGACCTCAATGCCCTCGCCCGCCTGAGCGAACAAGCCTTGGCCGACAACGGCCTGCCACAGTTCGAGGGCAGCAACGCCTGGGTCGTCGCAGGCAGCCGGACCCAAAGCGGCAAGCCGCTGCTGGCGGGTGATCCGCATATCCGTTTTTCCGCGCCGTCGGTGTGGTACGAAGCGCAACTCTCGGCTCCGGGCTTTGAACTCTACGGCCACTATCAGGCCTTGATGCCGTTCGCCTCCCTGGGCATGAACCACGACTTCGGCTGGAGCATCACCATGTTCCAGAACGACGACCTCGACCTGATCGCCGAGAAGGTCAACCCGGACAACCCCAATCAGGTCTGGTATCGCGGCAAGTGGGTGGACATGACGACCAGCGAGCAGCAGATCGCGGTCAAGGGCCAGGCACCGGTCACGCTGGTGCTGCGCCAGTCACCCCACGGCCCGATCGTCAACGATGCCCTGAGCAACGGCGTCGGCAAGACGCCGATTGCCATTTGGTGGGCGTTTCTCGAAAGCCAGAATCCGATTCTGGAGGGCTTCTACCAGCTCAATCGCGCCGACACCCTGGCCAAGGCCCGTGGTGCCGCGGCAAAAATCCAGGCGCCAGGCCTGAACGTTGTCTGGGCCAATACCAAGGGTGACATCGGCTGGTGGGCGGCGGCGCAATTGCCTAAACGTCCGGCGGGCGTACGTCCGTGGTTCATCCTCGACGGCAGCACCGCCGAGGCGGACAAGGACGGCTTCTACCCGTTCTCGGCCAACCCCCAGGAAGAAAACCCGGCGCGCGGCTACATTGTTTCGGCCAACTTTCAGCCGCTATCGCCGACCGGCATGGAAATTCCCGGCTACTACAACCTTGCCGATCGTGGCCAGCAGCTCAATCGCCAACTCAGCGACAAAGCCGTCAAATGGAACCTGGAAAACAGCCAGCAGCTGCAACTGGGCACCACCACCGCCTATGGCCCGCGCCTGTTGGCACCGCTGTTGCCGGTGTTGCGCGAAGTGGTGAGCGATCCCGCCGAACTCAAACTGGTGGAGCAACTGGCCCTGTGGAAAGGCGATTACCCGCTCGACTCCACCAGCGCCACGCTGTTCAACCAGTTCCTGTTCAACCTGGCTGACGCGACGATGCGCGATGAGCTGGGCAACGACTTCTTCGAGACGCTGCTCTCGACCCGGGTGATCGACGCCGCGTTACCCCGCCTGGCCGCCAGCGCCGATTCGCCGTGGTGGGACAACCGCGGCACACTCGGCAAGGAAACCCGTGCCGATACGGTCAAGGCGGCCTGGCAAGCCAGCATCGCGCACCTCAAGACCACCCTCGGTGCAGACTTCGCGCAATGGCAGTGGGGCAAGGCGCACACATTGACCCATGGCCATCCGCTGGGGCAGCAAAAGCCGCTGGACCTGATCTTCAACGTCGGCCCCTTCGCCGCACCCGGCACCCATGAAGTGCCGAACAACCTCTCGGCGAAGATCGGCCCGGCTCCGTGGCCTGTCACCTACGGCCCTTCGACCCGGCGCCTGATCGACTTCGCCGACCCGGCCCACAGCCTGACCGTCAACCCGGTCGGCCAGAGCGGCGTACTGTTCGACAGTCACTATGATGATCAGGCCGAGGCCTACATCGAGGGGATGTACTTCCAGGCGCATCTTAATGACGAAGAAGTCACGGCCAATACGCGCAGCACCTTGAAGCTGTTGCCGGCGCGGGCTGTACCGTAGATTTTTGCTGGCCGGGCTGGCCCCATCGCGAGCAAGCTCGCTCCCACAGGGATCTTTGTTGAGCACAAATTTTGTGAACAACAGAAAAACCTGTGGGAGCGAGCTTGCTCGCGATGGGGCCCTGGAAGGCACCCACAAATTCAGTTCAAACCATCGCCGCAAAATTCAGCCTGAACTGCTGCGGCGTCACCCCCAATCTGCGATTAAACACACTGCGCATGTGCTGGGCATTGCGAAAGCCGCATTGATAGGCCACAGTCTTGAGCGGCGCGCGGGTGCTTTCGAGCATCACCCGCGCCGCATCGACCCGTGCACGCTCGACAAACTCGGCCGGGGTGATTTTCGCTTCCCTGGCGAACACCCGGGAGAAGTTGCGTGCGCTCATATTGGCGGCATTGGCCAGGTCGGCGATGGTCAGGTCGCCCGTCAGGTTGGCCAGCACGTAATGCTGGACCATTGCCACCGCCGAATCCGGTTCGGCGTGGGGTGTAAGAAACGGGCTGAACTGCGATTGCCCGCCCGAACGCTGGGTGAACACCACCAGCCGCTTGGCGACATTCAGCGCCACTTCCGGCCCGTGATCCCGGCCCAGCAGGTACAGGGACAGATCGATGCCCGCAGTGACCCCCGCCGAGGTGAACAGCTCCCCGTCCTCTACGTAAAGGCGATCCGCTTCAACCCGGGTCGACGGGCACAAAATTGCCAGCGACGACGCATCATTCCAGTGGGTAGTGACCGTGCGATCTTCCAGCAACCCCGCCCGGGCGAGCATGAACGCGCCGTTGCAGATCGAGCCAAACCGTTGCGCCCGCCCGCATGCACTGCGTAGCCAGGTGTCGAATGCCGCGCCGAAACTCATGAACGGCAACTGCGGCCCGCCAGCCACCAGCAACAGGTCATAAGCCTCCAGCGCTTCGCTGAAATGCCGATGGGCATTGAGCGCCAGACCGTTGGAGCACGCCATCATTCCGTGCTCGACGCCGATCACTTCCAGCCGGTAGTGATCCTGCGGGGCGAGGAAACGATTGGCCTCGGAAAACACATCCATGGGGCCGGTGACATCCAGAGACTGAACGCCGGCGAACACCACAATGGCTACGGTTTTACTCATGGTTCAAAACGCCTCTGATGGCATTGAATGGCAACGCACACCTGTAGGAGCGAGCCTGCTCGCGATGAACGTGAGAGCGCCGCGTAAATCCAGGCAGCCCCCGTCATCGTTGACGTCCATCGCGAGCAGGCTCGCTCCTACAGGGTCTGCATGCACCCTAGCCAATCCACAAGCAACAAGCGAGGTTGGCGCGATATGCACGCTCATTGGCCGGGATCGCAGCCATGGATCGATTGTCCGGTTTCGGGGGCCGGAACAGACTGGAACCCTCATCACGACGAGGACAACTCAATGAGCAGCACCATCGCCGGCATCAGGATCCCGGACAGCGCGCTGGCCAAGGCCACCACCGAATACATCCGTGACATCGAGTCGGACCTGCTCTACCACCACTCGCGCCGGGTCTTCCTGTTCGGTGCACTGAGCGGTGAGCGCAAGCGATTGGCCTACAACCCGGAGTTGCTGTACGTCGGCGCGATGTTCCATGACCTGGGCCTGGTGCAAGGTCATCGCAGTGACAACGAACGCTTCGAAGTCGATGGAGCCAACGCGGCAGCCGCATTTCTCAAGCCGTACGGATTGAGCGATGACGATATCGAACAGGTCTGGCTATCGATTGCCCTGCACACCACGCCGGGCGTGCCTCAGCACTTGCGGCCCACCGTGGCGCTGGTAACGGCCGGCGTCGAGATGGACGTGCTGGGCATGGACTACGCGGCGTTCTCCTCCGTGCAGCGCGAAGCGGTGGTGCATGCGCATCCACGGGGCGAGGGATTCAAGGAGTGCATCATCTGCGCGTTTGCCGACGGCTTGCGCCATCGTCCGCAGACCACGTTCGGCAATGTGAAGACCGATGTGCTGGTGGATCAGGAGCCGGGGTTCAAGCCGATGAACTTCGTCGAGGTCATCCGTAAATCCCCTTGGACTTCCTGACTGCAGAAGAACCTGTGGGAGCGAGCTTGCTCCCACATTGGATTTGGGTAGACCACTCAAATGTGGTCTACCCAATTCGGGCTCAAGCCGCTTCCGGTGCCTGTGCGCGACGCACGTCCGGTTGCTTCCACGAGTCGGCTGCCGCTTCCTCGATCGCTTGCTGGATCGCACGCTTGCGGCTTTCTTCGGCGCGACGGCTGAAGAACCAGACCATGAAGGTCACGATCGACACGGCCAGCAGGATCAGGCTGGCCACGGCGTTGATCTCGGGCTTCACCCCCAGACGCACCGCCGAGAACACTTCCATCGGCAGGGTCGTGGAACCCGGGCCGGACACGAAGCTCGCCAGCACCAGGTCATCCAGCGACAGGGCGAACGACATCATGCCGCCCGCCGCCAGCGATGGGGCGATCATCGGGATGGTGATCAGGAAGAACACCTTCCACGGTTTCGCGCCCAGGTCCATGGCCGCCTCTTCGATGGACAGGTCCAGCTCGCGCAAACGCGCCGAGACCACCACCGCCACATAGGCCGCACAGAACGTGGTGTGGGCGATCCAGATGGTGACGATGCCGCGCTCCTGCGGCCAGCCGATCATCTGCGCCATGGCCACGAACAGCAGCAACAGCGACAGACCGGTGATCACCTCAGGCATGACCAGTGGCGCGGTGACCAGGCCACCGAACAGGGTGCGGCCCTTGAAGCGCGTAATGCGCGTCAGGACGAACGCCGCCAATGTACCCAGTGCCACCGCCGCCACCGCCGTGTAGCAGGCGATTTCCAGCGAGCGCACCACCGAGCCCATCAACTGGCTGTTGTCGAGCAAGCCGACGTACCACTTGACCGACCAGCCGCCCCACACCGTTACCAGTTTGGAGGCGTTGAACGAGTAGATCACCAGGATCAGCATCGGCGCGTAGATGAATAGCAAACCCGCTACCAGCATGAAACTTGAGAAACGGAAGCGCTTCATTCCTTGCCCTCCATTTCTTTGGCCTGACTACGGTTGAACAGAATGATCGGCACAATCAGGATCGCCAGCATCACCACCGCCAGGGCAGACGCCACCGGCCAGTCACGGTTGTTGAAGAACTCCTGCCAGAGCACTTTACCGATCATCAGGGTTTCCGGACCGCCCAGCAGTTCCGGGATCACGAACTCGCCCACCACCGGGATGAACACCAGCATGCAGCCTGCGATGATGCCGTTTTTCGACAGCGGCACGGTGATTTTCCAGAAGCTGTTGAAGGTGCTCGAACCCAGGTCCGACGCGGCTTCCAGCAGGCTCTGGTCGTGCTTCACCAGGTTGGCGTACAACGGCAGGATCATGAACGGCAGGTAGGAATAGACTACGCCGATGTAGACCGCCAGGTTGGTGTTGAGGATCTGCAGCGGTTCGTCGATCCAGCCCATGCTCATCAGGAAACCATTGAGCAGGCCGTTGTTGCTGAGGATGCCCATCCACGCATAAACGCGGATCAGGATCGCGGTCCAGGTCGGCATCATGATCAGCAGCACCAGCACCGTCTGCACTTCCTTGCGGGCAACGGAGATGCCGTAGGCCATCGGGTAGCCGATCAGCAGGCAGAGGATGGTGCTGAAAAGCGCCATCTTCAACGAGCCGAGGTAAGCGGCGATGTACAGCTCGTCACCGGCCAGCATTGCGTAGTTGCCCAGGTTAAGCAGCAACTGCAGCTTCTGCTCGGCGTAGCTGTAGATTTCGGTGTACGGCGGAATGGCGACGTCCGCTTCGGCGAAGCTGATCTTCAGAACAATGAAGAACGGCAGCATGAAGAACAGGAACAGCCAGATGAAAGGAACTCCGATGACCATCTGACGGCCACCGGGAATTATTCGATTGAGACGGCGTTTGAGTTTGCGCATGTTCATGAGCGAAGTACCACGCCGCTGTCGTCTTCCCAGTACACGTAGACCTGATCACCCCAGGTCGGACGCTGCCCGCGACGCTCGGCGTTGGCCACGAACGACTGCACCAGCTTGCCGCTTGGCAGTTCGACGTAGAACACCGAATGGCCGCCGAGGTAGGCGATGTCGTGCACCTTGCCGCTGGACCAGTTGTACTGGCAGGTCGGCATGTTGGCGGTGACCAGCAGTTTTTCCGGACGTATCGCGTAGGTAACCGACTTGTCCTGCACCGAAGTGCTGATGCCGTGGCCGACATAGATCTGACGATCCAGGTCCTTGCAGGTAATGATCGCGTGGCCTTCGGCGTCGTCGATCACTTCGCCTTCGAAGATGTTCACGTTGCCGATGAATTCGCAGACCAGGCGGCTGGTCGGGGTTTCGTAGATGTCGATCGGGCTGCCGATCTGGGCGATCCAGCCCAGGTGCATGATCGCGATGCGCTCGGCCATGGTCATGGCCTCTTCCTGGTCGTGGGTCACCATCACGCAAGTTACGCCGACGCGCTCGATGATCTCCACCAGCTCCAGCTGCATTTGCGAACGCAGCTTCTTGTCCAGGGCGCCCATCGGTTCGTCGAGCAGCAGCAATTTCGGACGCTTGGCCAGGGAACGGGCCAGGGCCACGCGCTGACGCTGCCCGCCGGACAACTGATGCGGCTTGCGCTTGGCGTACTGGCTCATCTGTACCAGCTTGAGCATGTCCGCCACCCGTGCATCGATTTCAGCGGCCGACAACTTGTCCTGCTTGAGGCCGAAGGCAATGTTCTGCGCCACAGTCATGTGCGGAAACAGGGCGTAGGACTGGAACATCATGTTGATTGGCCGCTCGTAGGGCGGCATGTCAGTGATGTCTACGCCATCGAGGAAAATGCGCCCCTCCGTGGGCCGTTCGAAACCTGCGAGCATGCGCAGCAACGTGGATTTGCCCGATCCCGAACCGCCGAGCAGGGCGAAAATTTCGCCTTTCTTGATTTCCAGGGACACATCGTCCACGGCAATCGTCTCGTCGAACTTCTTCGTGACCCGGTCGATTTTGACCAGTACCTGTTTAGGTGACTGGTCGCCCTCGAGGGCTTTCTTATAGGCGCCGGAGGCAACTGCCATTTACGAAACTCCCAGAAAAAAAGAGTGCAGTTCGCTCAAGGTGAGCCAACCTGGATAGTTTGAGCCTTGAAACTATTTACCCGACTTGACCTTGGTCCAGCTGCGGGTCATCAAACGTTGAATATTCGGCGGTAGCTCGATGGACACGTAGGTCTTGTCGAGCACCGCTTGCGGTGGATAAACCGCTTCGTCGGTGCGAATGGACTGTTCCATCAGTTTGTCCGCCCCCGGATTAGGGTTGGCATAGCCGACGTAATCACTGACCTGGGCAATCACCTCGGGTTTGAGCAAATAGTTGATGAACGCGTTGGCCTGCTTCACGTTGGCCGAGTCCTTCGGAATCGCCAGCATGTCGAACCAGAGCGCGCCGCCCTCTTTCGGGATCGAATAGGCGATGTTCACGCCTTTCTTGGCTTCTTCGGCGCGATTCTTCGCCTGGAAGATGTCGCCGGAGAAACCGATCGCCACGCAGATATCGCCGTTGGCCAGATCCGCGATGTATTTCGAAGAGTGGAAGTAGGTCACGTAAGGTCGCACTGCAAGCAACTTGGCGGTGGCCTTTTCGTAGTCCTTGGGATCGGTGCTGTTGGCATTCAGGCCCATGTAGTTGAGCACTGTCGGCATCATTTCATCGGCGGAGTCGAGGAAGGCTACACCACAGCTTTGCAGTTTCTTGATGTTCTGCGGCTCGAACAGCACGCCCCAGGAATCGATCGTGTCGACGCCCAGCACAGCCTTGACCTTGTCGACGTTGTAGCCGATGCCATTGGTGCCCCACAGGTACGGCACGGCGTACAGGTTGCCCGGATCGTTCTGTTCCAGGCGCTTGAGCAGCACCGGGTCGAGGTTCGAATAGTTCGGCAGCTGCGACTTGTCGAGTTTCTGGAACGCCCCGGCCTTGATCTGTTTGCCGAGAAAGTGGTTCGACGGCACGACCACGTCGTAGCCGGTACGCCCGGCGAGCAACTTGCCTTCCAGGGTTTCGTTGGAATCGAAGACGTCATAAACCGGCTTGATACCGGTCTCTTTCTGGAAGTCGGCCAGGGTGGTCTCGCCGATGTAGTCTGACCAGTTATAAATATGCACGGTACCGGCGGCCTGGACACTGACAGCAATCGTCAGCCCGGCGCCGACCAGCATGGCTTTGCGCAAGAAAGAAAAAACAGGCAAGTGGAGGTCCTCTGAAATTAGTTGGGCCCAAGTTGCCCCGCGTTACATGACAACCGTAGTTGCCCGGCAACAAAACCGGCGCGCAACTTACCCTCGAAAAACCGTTCCAGCAAAACTTTTGTCATTTAATTCAACCTGTTGCCGCCACCGCGCAGGTGACGACAACAGGCCGTTGCATCAAACCGGCTTATTTACCGGATTTGATCTTGGTCCAGCTGCGGGTCATTTCACGCTGGGTCGCCGCTGGCAGGTCGGCGATGGCATACAACTTGGCCTGCACATCGGCTGGCGGGTAGATGCCTGGATCGCTGGTGATGTCTTTTTCTACCAGAGCTGTTGCAGCGGCGTTACCGTTCGGGAAGCGTACGGCGTTGGTGATACTGGCCATGACTTCAGGCTTCTGCAGGAAGGTCATGAACTTGTAGGCGCCCTGAACGTTCTCGGCATCCTTGGGAATCGCGACCATGTCGAAGAAACTGCCAGCGCCTTCTTTCGGAATGGCGTAGCTGACTTTGACCTTGTCACCCGCCTCTGCGGCACGGGACTTGGCCTGCTGAACGTCACCCGAGTAGCCAACCGCTACGCAGATGTTGCCGTTGGCCAGGTCCGAGATGTACTTGGACGAGTGGAAGTAGGTGATCGAAGGACGAATCTTGAGGAACAGTTCCTCGGCTTTCTTGATGTCTTCTTTCTTCTGACTGTCGGTTGGCAGGCCCAGGTAGTGCAGCGCGACCGGGAGCATTTCGGTCGGCGAATCGAGGAAACTCACACCGCAACCCTTGAGCTTGGCAATGTTTTCCGGTTTGAGCAGCACGTCCCAGGAGTCGATGGTATCGACGCCCAACGCAGCCTTGACCTTCGCCGGGTTGTAACCGATGCCGATCGAGCCCCACATGTACGGGAAGGCGTGCTTGTTGCCAGGGTCACTGACCGAAACGGCCTTGAGCAGATCCTGGTTCAGGTTTTTCCAGTTAGGCAGCTTGGACTGGTCCAGCTCCTGATATACGCCGGCCTTGATCTGCTTGGCCAGGAAGTTGTTCGATGGCACGACCACGTCGTAGCCGGACTTGCCCGCCAGCAGTTTGGCTTCCAGGGTCTCGTTGCTGTCGAATACGTCGTAAACGACCTTGATCCCCGACTCTTTCTCGAAGTTCGCGATGGTGTCCGGAGCGATGTAGTCGGACCAGTTGTATACGTGCAACACCTTGTCATCCGCCTGAACCGCACCCGCCATCATGCCCGCGACGGACAGGGCGAGAAGTGTCTTGCCAGCAAGCTTTTTACCTAATGCCTTCATGCGTCATGCTCCAAATTTTTCTTTTTTGAACCACTTTGTTCAGCGGCCGAACCCGGACAACTGGAACTGCAGCTAGTCTGGCAAGATCCGAGGCGGTCTTTCAAGAAAAGACCGGCCTTTGTGACAGCTTTGAGCGAGAGCGCCGCAGCTCCCTCGCTCTGAGCCTAGCACTTAGCCCTGCAATGCACTCAGGGTCAGGTCAAGGCACTTGCGAGCCTTTGTCACCAGCTCATCGATTTCCGCCGGCGTGATCACCAGTGGCGGAGCGATGATCATGGTGTCGCCGACTGCGCGCATGATCAGGCCATTGTCGAAGCAGAACTGACGGCAGATCATGCCGACGCCCTTGCCCTCGTAACGCTTGCGAGTGGCTTTGTCCTGGACCAGTTCGATGGCCCCCAACAGCCCGACCCCACGAACTTCACCCACCAGCGGGTGATCGTTCAGTTCCCGCAGACGCTTTTGCAAATACGGTGCCGTTTCTGACTTCACGCGCTCGACAATTTTCTCGTCGCGCAGGATACGGATGTTTTCCAGCCCCACAGCCGCCGCCACCGGGTGCCCGGAATAGGTGAAACCGTGGTTGAAGTCGCCGCCCTCGTTGAGCACGTCCACCACTTCATCACGCACGATCAGGCCGCCCATCGGGATGTAGCCCGAGGTCAGGCCCTTGGCGATGGTCATCATGTCTGGCTTGAGGCCGTAGAAATCGCTGCCGAACCACTCGCCGGTGCGACCGAAACCGCAAATCACTTCGTCAGCCACGAACAGGATGTCGTACTTGGCGAGGATTTCCTTGATGCGCGGCCAGTAGGTCTCTGGCGGAATGATCACGCCACCGGCACCCTGGATCGGTTCGGCAATAAAGGCACCGACGTTGTCGACGCCGACTTCCAGAATCTTTTCTTCCAGCTGGTTGGCCGCCCATACACCGAATTCTTCCGGAGTCATGTCGCCGCCTTCGGCGAACCAGTACGGCTGGGCAATGTGAACGATGCCCGGGATCGGCAAGTCGCCCTGTTCGTGCATGTACGTCATGCCGCCCAGGCTCGCGCCGGCCACGGTGGAACCGTGATAGCCGTTCTTGCGGCTGATGATGACTTTCTTTTTCGGCTGGCCCTTGATCGCCCAGTAGTGACGAACCATACGCAACATGGTGTCGTTGCCTTCAGAGCCGGAACCGGTGAAGAACACATGGTTCATACCCTCTGGCGCGATGTCGGCGATAGCCTTGGCCAGCTCCAGTACCGGTGGGTGCGCCGTCTGGAAGAACAGGTTGTAGTAAGGCAGCTCGCGCATCTGCTTGCTGGCGGCATCGGCCAGTTCATCGCGACCATAACCAATCGCGACACACCACAGGCCGGCCATACCGTCGAGGATCTTGTTACCTTCGCTGTCCCAGAGGTAAACGCCCTTGGCGTTGGTAATGATCCGCGGGCCTTTCTCTTTCAGCTGCTTGAAGTCGCTGAACGGAGCCAGGTGGTGGTCATTGCTCAAGGTTTGCCATTCACGGGTTTGCGGATTGTTGCTGGTCATGTGAATCTCCTAAAAAAATCAGGTGTAAGCGCCACCAGGTAGCGGCGGCGCCTGGCGTATCAGACGGCAAAGAGCAGGAATTCCCTTTCCCACGAACTGATCACGCGCTTGAAGTTTTCATGCTCGGCCCGCTTGACCGCGACGTAGCCAGTGATGAAATTTTTGCCGAGGTATTTCTCGATGGTTGAACTGTTTTCCATGCGTTCCAGCGCGTCTTCGATGGTCAGCGGCAGGCGCAGGTTGCGGCGTTCATAGCCACGTCCCACCACCGGTGCACTCGGGTTCAGGCCTTCGACCATGCCGATGTAACCGCAGAGCAGGCTCGCGGCAATTGCCAGGTAGGGGTTGGCATCGGCGCCCGGCAGGCGGTTTTCCACCCGACGGTTTTGCGGCCCCGCATCCGGCACCCGCAGGCCCACGGTGCGGTTCTCTTCGCCCCACTCCACGTTCACCGGTGCCGAAGTATCCGGCAGGAAGCGGCGGAACGAGTTGACGTTGGGTGCGAACAGCGGCAACAGCTCGGGAATGAGTTTCTGCAGACCACCGATGTGGTGCAGGAACAGCTGGCTCATGGTCCCGTCTTCATTAGAAAAGATGTTCTTGCCGGTCTCGATGTCGATGACGCTCTGGTGCAAGTGCATGGCGCTGCCCGGCTCGCCGGTCATCGGCTTGGCCATGAAGGTCGCAGCGACGTTGTGCTTGAGCGCGGCCTCGCGCATGGTGCGCTTGAACACCAGGATCTGGTCGGCCAGGGACAGGGCATCGCCGTGACGGAAGTTGATTTCCATCTGCGCCGTGCCGTCCTCGTGGATCAGCGTATCGAGGTCCAGGTCCTGCAGTTCGCACCAGTCATAGACGTCTTCGAACAGCGGATCGAACTCGTTCGCCGCTTCAATGGAGAACGACTGACGACCGGTTTCCGGGCGACCGGAGCGACCGACCGGCGGCTGCAACGGGTAGTCCGGGTCGTCACTGCGCTTGGTCAGGTAAAACTCCATTTCCGGCGCCACGATCGGCTGCCAGCCTTTGTCGGTATAGAGTTTCAGGACTTTCTTGAGCACGTTGCGCGGCGACAGCTCGATCGGGTTGCCTTGCTTGTCGTAGGTATCGTGGATGACGATGGCGGTCGGCTCGATGGCCCACGGCACCAGGTACACCGCACTCTGGTCGGGGCGGCAGATCATGTCGATGTCGGCCGGGTCGAGCAGTTCGTAATAGATGTCGTCTTCGACGTAATCGCCGGTCACGGTCTGCAACAGCACGCTCTCTGGCAGGCGCATGCCCTTTTCGGCGATGAATTTGTTGGTCGGCGAAATCTTGCCCCGGGTAATCCCGGTCAAGTCGGCGATCATGCATTCGACTTCTGTGATCTTGTGGTTTTTCAACCAATCGGTGAGCTGGTCGAGGTTGTTACTCATAAATGCCTCTAGGCTTGAGTTGTCTGACCCTTTTAAGGTCAGGCGTTGTTTGACGCATCGGCGTCGCGTTGTAGAGCGTTTGCGCGGCAGATTATCGTGCTTGCCAACGCGGCTGCAGAGGCCGGGCGTGCAGAATCGCGAGCGGAGCCCTGAACGATGGTCAGGCCGCTATTGTGAATCGGTTCTATATTGAATGGAGTAACCGTAATGGGGGTGCCATCGCGACCGTCCAGAATATCGGACGGGGACGGTCGAACCGTCAGGGACGCAAGGATCACCGGAACCGCCGAGGCCACGGAACGGACGGACGTGTCATCACTGATGTGATAAACATGCCGACCGACCTGTCTTGAGCAGTCGGTGACGCCGATTATCGGCAGGCGAGACATGAAGCACCCCGGTATTATTGCTGTTATGGGTTTGATTCGAGCTTAGCCTTGTTCATTTTTTTACACAACACCCCCGTAAAAAATACAACACGGCCCGCTCAAGCCTGCGGGCGCCACTGGGGCCAAAGGCATAAAAACGCCCCAAAGCGCCTCAAAAAAGCCACACAAGCGCTTTTTTAGGGCAAAAAAGGCCTCGCTTGACTTCGGCATGCCGTTCGGGTTGACTGGAATCTGAAAAGATCAATGATTGATATTTTTAACAACAAAGGTGTTGCATCATGTCGGTACCCCCGCGTGCCGTTCAGCTTAACGAAGCGAACGCGTTCCTTAAGGAACATCCTGAGGTTCTGTACGTTGACCTTCTGATTGCGGATATGAATGGTGTGGTGCGCGGCAAGCGCATCGAACGCACCAGCCTCCACAAGGTTTACGAGAAAGGCATCAACCTGCCGGCCTCTTTATTTGCTCTGGATATCAATGGCTCGACGGTGGAAAGCACCGGCCTGGGCCTGGACATCGGTGATGCTGACCGAATCTGCTATCCAATCCCCGATACCCTGTGCAACGAGCCATGGCAGAAGCGCCCGACCGCGCAACTGTTGATGACCATGCACGAACTCGAAGGCGAGCCATTCTTCGCCGACCCGCGTGAAGTGCTGGCCAACGTGGTGCGCAAGTTCGACGAAATGGGCCTGACCATCTGCGCCGCGTTCGAACTGGAGTTCTACCTGATCGACCAGGAGAACGTGAACGGTCGTCCGCAACCGCCTCGCTCGCCGGTTTCCGGCAAACGTCCGCACTCGACACAGGTCTACCTGATCGACGACCTCGACGAATACGTCGACTGCCTCCAGGACATTCTGGAAGGTGCCAAAGAGCAAGGCATTCCGGCCGACGCCATCGTCAAGGAAAGTGCCCCGGCGCAGTTCGAAGTCAACCTGCACCACGTGGCTGACCCGATCAAGGCCTGCGACTACGCGGTCCTGCTCAAGCGCCTGATCAAGAACATCGCCTACGACCATGAAATGGACACCACCTTCATGGCCAAGCCGTATCCGGGCCAGGCGGGCAATGGTCTGCACGTCCATATCTCGATTCTCGACAAAGACGGCAAGAATATTTTTGCCAGTGAGGATCCCGAGCAGAACGCCGCACTGCGTCACGCGATCGGCGGTGTGCTCGAGACCCTACCGGCGCAGATGGCCTTCCTCTGCCCGAACGTCAACTCGTACCGTCGTTTCGGCGCACAGTTCTACGTGCCGAACTCGCCGTGCTGGGGCCTGGACAACCGCACCGTAGCGATTCGCGTACCGACCGGTGCCGCCGATGCCGTACGCATCGAACACCGTGTGGCCGGCGCCGATGCCAACCCGTACCTGCTGATGGCTTCGGTCCTGGCGGGCGTGCACCACGGCCTGACCAACAAGGTCGAGCCTGGCGCTCCAGTGGAAGGCAACAGCTACGAGCAAAACGAGCAGAGCCTGCCGAACAACCTGCGCGATGCACTGCGCGAGCTGGACGACAGCGAAGTCATGGCCAAGTACATCGATCCGAAATACATCGATATCTTCGTCGCATGCAAAGAGAGCGAGCTGGAGGAGTTCGAACACTCCATCTCCGACCTCGAGTACAACTGGTACCTGCATACCGTTTAATCGGTTGCAGTAGTAAAAAAACGCCGCCGGCCTCACAGCCTACGGCGTTTTTTTATGGGTTCATTTCGGCTGAGTGATGACTGGCATTTCCGGGACAACTCCTACACAACCATCAGACAGTGATTACATCGATTACCTCGCCGCAAGATCAAACTTCAGGGTCCCGAGATTTGATCCGGTCGCCCCTCCAAGTGTTGAGTTTTGAGTTTTGCATTTATGACTAAAATTCCATTAGGTACCGCCATTACCCTGATCGTCGCTGGTCTGTGCGCCACTGCGTGGGCCAAAACTCCCGATACTGCCCCATGGAGTTACGCAGGACCCTCTGGCCCGGAAAACTGGGGCGAACTGAAAAGCGAATACAGCCTTTGCAAGTCAGGGAACGAACAGTCACCGATCGACATCCAAAACGCGTTCGAGTACCCATTCAAACCGGCGTCCTTCAGCTATCGCCCAAACAAAGTTACCGTACTGAACAACGGCCATACGATTCAGGTGTCTGCGCCAAATTCAGGTAGTGTCTCCCTGCCCTCCGGTACTTTTTCCCTCGTGCAATTACACTTTCACACACCTGCTGAAGAAACGATTCAGGGCCGCACTTATCCATTGGGCGCACATCTGGTTCACCGAAATGACGCAGGCGAACTGGCGATTATTGCCTTGATGTATGAAGAGGGCGCACACAACACGGCACTGGAACCGATCTTCGCCGCCATGCCCAGGAATGCAGGCGGCATGGTCACCTTGAACAACGCGAACATTGCCGATTTATTGCCTGAAAACCATAACGCCTATGCCTTCATGGGTTCTCTTACAGAGCCACCGTGCACTGAAGGTGTACGGTGGAACGTGCTGACGACTGCGGTGCAATTGTCCCAGGCACAACTGGAGGCTTTTCGAGCGATATATCCAATGAATGCTCGCCCGATCCAACCCTTGAACGATCGTAGCGTGGTGGTCGGTAAATGAGTCATCGGGACTGCCAAGCGAGGCGGTGAGTCAATACAGACAAGGGGCGAGTCGACTCGTACAATGCCCGCTGCCCCGCAGGAGACTCCGATGACACGCGTAGCCACCCCCCGCAAACCCCGCGCACGCAGCCAGGCCCGGATCGATTCGATTCTCGATGCGGCCCGCACGCTGTTGGCCGCCGAGGGCGTGGCCAGTCTGTCGATCTACAGCGTCGCCGAGCGCGCGGAGATTCCACCCTCCTCGGTCTACCACTTCTTCGCCAGCGTGCCTGCCCTGCTCGAAGCCTTGACCGCCGACGTCCATGCGGCCTTCCGCGCCTGCCTGCAAGCCCCCATCGATCACCTCGCCTTGAATGGCTGGCGCGATCTGTCGCGACTGGTGGAACAACGCATGCTCGATATCTATGCAGTGGACGCTGCCGCCCGCCAACTCATTCTGGCCCAGCACGGCCTGACCGAAGTCACCCAGGCCGACCGCCAGCACGACATCGAACTGGGCGACCTGATGCACAAGTTGTTCGACCATCACTTCGAGCTGCCGACATTGCCGAGCGATGTCGATGTGTTCGCCCTGGCCATGGAGCTGGGCGACCGGGTGTATGCGCGCTCGGTGCAGCAGCACGGGCAGATTACGCCGCGCATGGCTGAAGAAGGGATGCGGGTATTTGATGCTTATGTGGGGTTGTATTTGCCGCCGTATTTGCCCAAGCGGAAGCTCTAGCGCGCTCACTGGCCTCATCGTCGGAAAGCCGCCCGGAGCAAGCCCGCTCCCACAGGTTTATCGGTCGAAAACAAAATCTGTATTCACTGGAGATCCTTGTGGGAGCGGGCTTGCCCGCGATGGCCGCGCCACTTATCCCAAGACAAACACACATGAAAAAACCCCGAAGGGCTCAAACCCTTCGGGGTTGATGTTTACGCATATTGCTTACAACTTGGCGATCGACACCTCGGTGGATTTCACGAATGCGATCACTTCACTGCCGACCGCCAGTTCCAGCTCTTTCACCGAGCGTGTGGTGATCACCGAAGTGACGATGCCGGACGCGGTCTGCACGTCGATTTCCGACAGCACGTCGCCGAGGACGATTTCCTTGATGGAGCCTTTGAACTGGTTGCGAACGTTGATGGCCTTGATTGTCATGATGTTGATTCCTGTCGTTGGGTAAGACTTGAGTTATTGAGCCCAGCGCAATTGCGTAGGCAAGGGTGAAACAGGTTCCGGTTCCGGCGGTTGGCCGGGCAGCGCCAGCACGCGATTGAGGACTTCGGTTTCCAGCGCCGCCAACCGATGGGAACCGCGTATCCGAGGGCGCGGCAATTCCACATGCAGGTCGAGGCCGACTTCGCCGTCTTCGATCAGGATCACCCGATCGGCAATCGCCACCGCTTCGCTGACGTCATGGGTCACCAGCAACACGGTGAAGCCATGCTGTTGCCAGAGTCGTTCGATCAGTTGCTGCATTTCAATTCGGGTCAGGGCATCCAGCGCACCCAAGGGTTCGTCGAGCAGCAGCAGGCGCGGCTGATGAATCAACGCACGGGCCAAGGCCACGCGTTGCTTCTGCCCACCGGACAACGCTGCCGGCCACTCATTGGCGCGATCGGCCAGGCCCACCGCTTCCAAGGCTTCAAGCGCTTGCGGCCGCCAGTTGCCCTTGAGGCCGAGACCGACGTTGTCGATGATCTTCTTCCAAGGCAGCAAACGCGCTTCCTGGAACATCAGCCGCGTGTCTTCCCGCGCTTCACGCAATGGCGCGGCACCGGCGAGCAACTCACCGCCCGAGGGTTGATCGAGACCGGCGAGCAAGCGCAGCAAGGTACTTTTGCCGCAGCCGCTACGACCGACCACGGCGACAAACTGACCCGCCGGAATGTGCAGGTCGATCTCGCGCAGCACCTGCCGTGCACCGAAAGTTTTTTGCAACTTGCGCACCACCAGCGGAGTCCCGCGCAGCAGGCGTGGAGGTTGTTGGGCGGTCATACCGAACCTCCCCTGGCAACCTGATACGCCGGGTGCCAGCGCAGCCACACACGCTCAAGTCCACGGGCCGCGAGGTCAGCCAGTTTGCCGAGCACCGCGTACAACAGAATCGCCAGCACCACCACGTCGGTCTGCAAGAATTCCCGGGCATTCATGGCCAGATAGCCGATGCCGGAACTCGCGGAGATGGTTTCCGCCACGATCAACGTCAGCCACATAAAACCCAGGGCAAAGCGCACGCCGACCAGAATCGAAGGCAGCGCCCCCGGCAGAATCACCTGCCAGAACAGACCGAAACCCGACAAGCCATAACTGCGCGACATCTCCACCAGTGCCGGGTCGACGTTGCGGATGCCGTGATAGGTATTGAGGTAAATCGGGAACAACGTGCCCAGCGCCACCAGGAAAATCTTCGCCGACTCGTCGATGCCGAACCACAGAATCACCAGTGGAATCAGCGCCAGGTGCGGCACGTTGCGGATCATCTGCACCGAACTGTCGAGCAGGCGCTCGCCCCACTTCGACAGACCGGTGATGAAGCCAAGCGTCAGGCCGATGCCGCCGCCGATGGTGAAGCCCAGCGCGGCACGCCAGCCACTGATCGCCAGGTGCGTCCAGATTTCGCCGCTGCGCACCAGGCTCACGCCGGCCTCGATGACGGCGATCGGCGCCGGCAGAATCCGTGTCGACAACCAGCCCATCGACACACTCAACTGCCACACCGCCAGCAACAACACCGGCAACGCCCAGGGCGCCAGGCTGTGGATGATTTTCTTCATGACCGCGCCTCAGCTCTGGGACGCGGCTTTGGGCAGAATGTCGTTGGCGACCATCTCGCCGAACGGGCTGACGTAGCCGGCACTTTTCGGCAGTTCTGGACGCTCGACATCGAGGTGTGGGAACAGCAGTTCAGCGACCCGATACGACTCTTCCAGGTGTGGATAACCGGAGAAAATGAACGTGTCGATGCCCAGGTCCGCGTACTCCTTCACACGGGCCGCCACGGTCGGACCATCGCCTACCAGCGCCGTACCGGCACCGCCGCGCACCAGACCGACACCGGCCCACAGGTTAGGGCTGACCTCCAGATTGTCGCGGTTGCCGCCATGCAATGCGGCCATGCGTTGCTGACCGACCGAATCGAAACGCGCCAGCGAAGCCTGGGCACGGGCGATGGTGTCGTTGTCGAGATGGGAGATCAGTCGATCCGCGGCCTTCCAGGCCTCATCGTTGGTTTCACGCACGATCACGTGCAGGCGAATGCCGAAGCGCACGGTGCGTCCAAGCTTGGCGGCCTTGGCGCGGACCTGTTCGATTTTTTCCGCGACGGCGGCCGGTGGTTCGCCCCAGGTCAGGACCATTTCCACCTGTTCGGCGGCCAGGTCTTGCGCGGCTTCCGAGGAGCCGCCGAAGTACAGCGGAGGACGCGGTTGCTGGATCGGTGGATACAGCAATTTCGCGCCTTTCACGCTGATGTGCTGACCATCGTAATCGACGGTTTCGCCTTCCAGCACCCGACGCCATATACGGGTGAACTCCACCGAGGCCTGATAGCGTTCTTCGTGGCTGAGGAACAGACCATCGCCCGCCAACTCTTCCGGATCACCGCCGGTCACCAGGTTGAACAGCGCACGACCACCAGACAGTCGATCCAGGGTCGCAGCCTGACGCGCTGCCACCGTCGGGGAAATGATCCCGGGGCGCAGGGCGACAAGGAACTTCAGACGCTGGGTCACCGGAATCAGCGATGCCGCCACCAGCCACGAGTCTTCGCACGAACGGCCGGTAGGGATCAGTACCCCGCCGAACCCCAGGCGATCCGCTGCCTGTGCGACTTGTTGCAGGTAACCGTGATCGACGGCGCGGGCGCCTTCGGCGGTGCCAAGGTAATGGCCGTCGCCGTGGGTAGGCAGGAACCAGAAAATATTGAGGCTCATGGAGTGGTCTCCTTGGGGAATCGATTTATTGGGCTTTGGCAACGGCAGCCGGCGGCGTCCAGATCACGTCTTTGATGCTCAACGGCTTGGGAATCAGCTTGAGCTGGTAGAAGCTGTCGGCGATTTTCTGTTGCGCCGCGACCACTTCCGGGGTGAGGAACAGCGCGCCATAGCCCTGGCGTTTCACCGAAGTCAGGGTGATGTCCGCTGGCAGGCCGAGCAGCGGAGAAACCTGTTGGGTCACCTCTTGCGGGTTAGCCCTGGACCACTCGCCCACCGCGCGCACTTCTTCGACCAGGGTCTTGATCACCTCGGGATTTTTCTGCGCATAAGGCTTGGTCGCCAGGTAGAACTGATGGTTGTCGACGATGCCCTGGCCATCGCGCAAGGTGCGCGCTTGCAGCTGTTGTTCGGCGGCAGCCTGGTACGGGTCCCAGATCACCCAGGCGTCGACGCTGCCACGCTCGAACGCGGCGCGGGCATCGGCCGGCGGCAGGAATACGGTCTGGATGTCGGTGTATTTGAGGCCGGCGTCTTCCAGTGCACGCACCAGCAGGTAATGCACGTTGGAGCCCTTGTTCAGGACGATTTTCTTGCCTTTGAGGTCCGCCACCGATTTGACCGACGAGTCCTTCGGTACCAGGATTGCCTCACTGTGAGGCGCTGGCGGTTCATAGGCGACGTAGAGCAAGTCGGCGCCGGCCGCCTGAGCGAACACGGGTGGAGTCTCACCGGTGACGCCGAAGTCGATGGAGCCGACGTTCAGGCCTTCAAGCAGTTGCGGGCCACCGGGGAATTCAGTCCATTGCACGTCCACGCCTTGGGCGGCGAGGCGTTTTTCCAGCGTGCCCTTGGCTTTGAGCAGCACCAGGGTGCCGTATTTCTGATAGCCGATTCGTAAAGTCTCGGCCTGAGCTTGAGTAATGGCGCCGAAGGTGACAGCCGCAGCAAACAGAGCGACCAGACCACGACGCAAAATGACAGGGCGCATGGCGCTCTCCTTTTTGCAGTTGGGTTTTGGCTGCACCTGCTTGCCCGTTGGCGGGCGAGTAAGGCCAGTACTTCAATTTTTCGGTGAGGCTCAAATGCTCCAGCGAGCACTCAACAAACGATCATTCAACAGATTCGGATCAAGCGGCTTGGGCCGTCGCGCCATGGCGCTGAAAAACAGCTCCAGCGATTCATTCAGTCGTTGTTCCAGCTCCGGCGCCAACTGCGCCAGTGCGCTGCCTTCGCCGTAGGCGATCTGGCTGTCGACGGCGAAAATCCCTTGCAGCATTTCCTGGGCCTTCAATGCCGACAGCACCGGCTTGAGTGCGTAATCAACCGCCAGCATGTGGGCGATGCTGCCGCCAGTGGCCATCGGCAGAACCACCTTGTGGCTCAAGGCGCGTTCGGGCAGCAGGTCCAGCACGACTTTCAGCGCACCGGAAAACGATGCCTTGTAAACCGGTGTGGCAATCAGCAGGCCATCGGCGTTTTCAATCTGTTGCAGCAGGTCGATCACCTTGGGGCTGTCGAAGCGTGCGTGCAGCAGGTCTTCGGCCGGGAAGTCCCGTACCTGATAACTCACCACTTCCACGCCCTGCTCTTGTAACCATTGCCGGGAGCGATCCAGCAGCACCCCGGAACGAGAGCGCTGGCTGGGACTGCCACCGAGTGAGACAACCAACATTCAGACGATTCCTTGCACGGTGTTGGCGATTCGCGGTTTGCGATCTCGCTTMGATGGAGTGACCTTAACAGCTGATTTATATATCCATAAATCATATTTATTCATTTGGTTATGCATTAAAGAAATATGTAATTTGGTTTCTTCCAGACAAAAAAACAGGCCGTCGGAATGGCCTGAAATCCCCTGTTTTGTGGGTGCTGTTAACTTTGAGGTCTGTGGTGTCTGACCCGACGCCTTCGCGAGCAAGCTCGCTCCTACAGGGGTACGCGGTCAACTGTGGGAGCGAGCTTGCTCGCGATGGCGGCATCAGCTGCGCCGAAAATGCTGAAGACTTACCGGTTCGGCTGCGGCGTCAGACGCAAATACGGTTTAACGGCACGATACCCCTTGGGAAAACGCTGCCTGATTTCTTCCTCATCCTTGAGCGACGGCACGATCACCACCTCATCACCGTCCTGCCAGTTGGCCGGTGTGGCCACCTTGTAGTTGTCGGTGAGTTGCAGCGAGTCGATCACCCGCAGGATTTCGTTGAAGTTGCGCCCGGTGCTCGCCGGGTAGGTGATGGTCAACCGGACCTTTTTGTTCGGGTCGATCACGAACAGCGAGCGCACGGTCAGGGTGTCGTTGGCGTTGGGATGGATCAGGTCGTAGAGGTCCGAGACCTTGCGGTCGGCGTCGTCGAGGATCGGGAAATTGACCACGGTGTTCTGCGTCTCGTTGATGTCCTCGATCCACTTGTGGTGCGACTCGACAGGGTCCACGGACAGTGCGATCGCCTTGACGCCGCGCCCTGCGAACTCATCCTTGAGCCTGGCGGTGAAGCCCAATTCGGTGGTGCACACCGGTGTGAAATCCGCCGGATGGGAAAACAGCACGCCCCAGCTATCGCCCAGCCACTGATGAAAGCGGATGATGCCAGCGCTGGAGTTCTGTTCGAAATCGGGGGCGATATCGCCAAGTCTGAGGCCCATGGTGCTGCTCCTTGTGAGTGCTTGATGGGCTCAACTGTGCCTGTGTTTTTTATCTATTAAAAAGAATAAATATCGATTTATTTAGATCATTAGGAAATATTAAAGATCTGTTCACTGGACGTGCACACACAACCCGCCGAACATCGGCCACGAGGTTCGAGAAGGCCTTGAGTTGCTGCAAAGAGGGAACTTCAAGGCGGGATTACGGGGGTGAACCCGTCTTGAACATGTAAAAGCCCCGCCCGGTGCAAAACCGGGCGGGGCTTTTTTTGTCTCGTTTACGCGAGCGCTATTACAACAGCGGGATCGAGTAGCTGAGGATCAGGCGGTTTTCGTCCTGCGAACGGGTGTTCGGCAGGTCGGTGCGCCAGGTAGCGTTTTTCCACGCCAGCCCCAGGTTTTTCAGCGGACCTTCCTGAACGACGTAAGCCACGCTCAGATCGCGCTCCCACTCGGAAGCACCATTGGCCGCCTCGCCACCCTTGGCGTTAACGGTATCGATGTTGTCGCCATGCAGGTACACCAGGCCCGCCGTCAGGCCGGGTACGCCGACCTTGGCGAAGTCGAACGAGTAGCGTGCTAGCCAGGTTTTCTCGCCGGCACGGCCGAACTTCTGGATTTGCGAATCGGTGATGGTGTAGTTCGACGAACCGTCACCCTGGTTCAGCCAAGGGAAGTCGCTACTGCCGTTGCTGGCCTGGTAACCGGCGCCGAAGGTGTGACCGGCAACGGAGTACAGGAACAGGCCGCTGTACAGGTTGTTGTCGACCTTGCCTTTACCGTTGGCTGCACCGCTGTAGTTGCCAGTGGTGAAGAACAGAGGGTCGTGACCGTTGGCACCGTCGTCGGAGCTGTTGAAATAACGGAAGTCCGACTTCAACACGCCAGGGCCGATAGCCCAGTTGTGCACCAGACCCAGGAAGTGTTGTTTGTAGAACTCTTCCAGGTTGCCGTAGTAGTACTGGGCCGTCAGGTCCTTGGTGATCTTGTAGTCGCCGCCGGCATAGATGAACTTGTTGCTGTCGCGGCCTGTAGCGGAACGGCTGTTGGCGCCGGAGATAGACAACTGTTGATTGTTGCTCGAGTTACGACCTTTTACCTGCTCGATCTGACCGCCGATCAAGGTCAGGTCCTTGATGTCGCTGGAACTGATCTGGCCACCCTGCCAGGTTTGCGGCAACAGACGACCGTCGTTGGACACGATCACCGGCAGTTTTGGCTGCAAGGTACCCAGCTTCAGTTCAGTCTGGGAGATCTTGGCTTTGGCAGTCAAACCCAGGCTGGAGAAGTCATCAACCGCTTCGCCATTGGATTTGCTCGGGAAAACCGTGCCGCCGTAAGAGGTCGCCGTGGCGCCGTTGGTGCCGCCGCCCGAATCCAGTTTGACGCCCAACAGGCCGATCGCATCCACACCAAAACCGACAGTGCCTTGGGTGTAACCGGAAATGAAACGCAGATCGAAGCCTTGGCCCCATTCTTCGTTTTTGTTCGGGCCGGTGCCGTCACGGTAGTCGGTGTTGATGTAGAAGTTACGCAGCCCCAGTGTTGCCTTGCTGTCTTCGATAAAACCCGCGGCGTTTGCCTGCTGGGCCAATGCCCCGACGGCCACAGCCATGGCCAGGGTGGACTTGTTCATGTTTCGCTCCTCTCGTTTCTAATTCTGATGTTCCTGGTCCCGAATCGATTGTTGCCCGGGATCCTGAATGCATAAATTCGCGGTAACCCGTCTAGACCGGTCGTTTGGCGGGCCGCAGGATACATGGCCTTAAAGCCAAAAAGATTTTTTGAATGTTTTTTAATGCCGTTTTGGAATATGACTTCCCACAACAGATCCGAGGTATCGGCAGCGAGGCCAATTCCTGTAACTGATCAATTGTCGAGGGAGGAAAATGCCAAATCCGAGCTCATGGATGAGTGTCGGACAGGTGCACTTTAAGGCGCGGATTAAAAAACCAAAAAGAATAAAAAAGAAATAGACCCTTTGTTTATGGAATATAAAATTCGACGCAAAAAAAACCCCGCCAATCGACGGGGCTCTTTTCTTACGGCTATTACATGAAGCTGTAGGTGTAGTTGAAGATCAGACGGGTCTGGTCTTGATCGAGGGTGCTGGTGTTGCCACGGTAGGTACCGTGACGCAGCGTCGTACCAAACCCTTTCAGTGCGCCCRTTTGAATCACGTAATCAATGCGCGCGTCGGTCTCGTGTTCACTCAGGTCTTTACCAACACCGCTGGTAGCCTTGATGTCCTGGCCATTCAAGTAAGCAATCGAAGCTTTCAAGCCTGGTACACCCAGGGAGGCGAAGTCATAGGAGTACTGACCGAACGTGGTGTTTTCACCGGCACGGATAAAGCTGCCAACTGTGGCGTCGGTAAACGAGTAGAAGCTCGCGCCGCCGGCACCTTCAGGATTACCGTTGCCATCGACAAGGTTGCCTTGGTTCAAGAAAACGAAGCCGCCGTCATCATTGACACGCTGATGCCCGATCAGGAACGCGTTGCCACCCAGGGTATAGGTGAACATGGCGCTCCAGGTCTTGTTATCGACCTCACCCGGGTTCTTGGCGAAACCGTTGTTGTTGTTGAAACGGAAACCCGGATCGCCGTTCTTGCCGTCGGAGCTGCTATCGAAATAACGGATATCGGTCTTGAACGACTGATTGGCCGCGATCGGGTAGACGTGCACCAGGCCGAGGAAGTTCTGCTTGTAGAAGTCTTCCAGGTTCGCATAGTAGTACTGCAGCAAGAGGTCTTTGGTGACCTTCCAGTCAGCACCGGCGTATTGGAATTTATTGCTGTCCTGAGTAGCGCCAGCCACAGACAGGCCAGTGGAGTTCGAGGAGGCACGACCCGACGCGTGCTCCAGTTGACCAAAGTTAAAGGTCACATTGTCGATTTCTTTGGAGGTGATGGTGCCACCTTCAAAGGTTTGTGGCAGCAGACGGCTGTCGTTCGCGATCAGGATCGGCAGGTTAGGTGCCAGAGCGCCACCCAGGTGGGCTTCGGTCTTCGAGAAGCGCGCCTTGACGTTGCCATCCAGACGGCTCCACTCGTCGGCCGCCTCATTGCCATCGCTAGGGAAGAATGAGTTGCTGTTACCGGTCGGGTGATGCCCCTTGCCACCATCCAGGTGGATACCTACGAGCGCCTGGGCATCGATACCGAAGCCGACAGTACCCTGGGTGAAACCGGACAGGTAATCGAACTTCAGACCCTCAGCGGTTTCTCGCTGACGGTTGGCAGGAGTGCTCGCACCTTCACGCATATCGGCGTCGTAATACATGGTGCGAGAGCTGATGGAAGCCTTGCTGTCTTCCAGGAAACCTGCGGCGCCTGCCTGCTGCGCCAAAACCCCAACGGCCACGGCCAAAGCCAAGGTGGACTTGTTCATTGTGTAGCTCCTCTCGATTCTAATTCTTGTGTTCCTGGTCTCGAGTCGACGCCCGAAATCCTAAGATGTGCGATTAGCGCCAGAGCGTGACTCACAAGTCAATCGTAACCATGTGTGTCTACGACCATAGTCTAATCCCCCGGTTTTTTGGTCCCTGCAGGGTCATGAATTCGTCATGAACCTGAAAAGAATTACCCGATTCTTTTCCAATACCGTTTAGGAATTTAGCTCCCCATGCCCTAATCATCCCAGAATAGACGGTTTGGCTCACAAGCTAATTCCTAATCGGTATTTATTTTCGCTTTTTTAGATCGATTAGCTTCTGACGTAATTCGGAAACAAATCTTATACCGAAAGGCGGTCCCATGACGTCTAAACGCGCACTATCCGGACCAATTGTTACAGTTTGTGTATTTGTTCGCATTTTCTTTCGCCGCTCATGCGGCGAACCTTACCGTCGGCTACCAAACCGGCATCGACCCGAGCAAAGTCCCCAGGCCGATGGGGGGCGCCAACCTCTGAGGTCTGGGTGGCGCGCAAGGATTACGCCGAAAATCATCCGGAGGTCATGGCAAAGTTCGCCAGAGTTACTCTGGATTCATTCGCCAACTGGCACAAAAAGCTGCTGGGTTACAGGGCTTTTTCGAAGATCTTCGAATTACGCTGATAGTTGTATAGCGACGCCCGCGCCGACGGTAGTCGGTCGACGCTGCTGGGTTCGAAGCCACGTTCGCGGAACCAGTGCGCGGTGCGGGTGGTGAGGACGAACAAGGTTTTCAACCCCTGAGCCCGCGCGCGGTTTTCAATGCGTTCCAGCAACTCATCGCCGCGACCGCCATGGCGGTATTCCGGATTCACCGCCAGGCACGCCAGCTCGCCCGCGTCCGAATCGGCGATTTGGTACAGCGCCGCACAGGCGATGATCATGCCTTCGCGTTCAACCACACTGAACTGCTCGATTTCGCGTTCCAGCACCTCACGGGAACGGCGCACCAGGATGCCCTGCTCTTCCAGCGGACTGATCAAGTCCAGCAAACCACCGACGTCTTCAATGGCCGCTTCGCGCACCACTTCGAACTGTTCCTGGGCGACCAGGGTGCCGCCACCGTCGCGGGTGAACAGCTCGGTCAAAAGTGCACCGTCTTCGGCATAACTGACGATATGGCTACGAGCCACGCCGCCACGGCAAGCTTCGGCCGCGGCATCGAGCAATTCTGCCTGATAGTTGCTGCCCAGCCGTTGCAGATGCGCAGGCACTTGCTGCGGACGCAGTTCGCGCACCAGGCGCCCGTGTTCGTCGATCAGGCCCAGGTCGGCACCGAACAGCAGCAGCTTGTCCGCGCCCAGATCGATGGCCGCGCGCGTGGCGACGTCTTCGCAAGCGAGGTTGAAAATCTCCCCGGTCGGCGAATAGCCCAGCGGCGACAGCAGCACGATGGAGCGCTCGTCCAGCAGACGGTTGATGCCCTTGCGGTCGACCCGGCGCACTTCGCCGGTGTGGTGATAGTCGACGCCTTCGAGCACGCCGATCGGGCGTGCCGTCACCAGGTTGCCGCTGGCCACCCGCAGGCGTGAGCCCTGCATCGGTGACGAAGCCATGTCCATCGACAGGCGAGCCTCAATGGCAATGCGCAACTGGCCGACCGCGTCGATCACGCACTCCAGGGTCGCGGCATCGGTGATGCGCATGCCGTGGTGGTAATGCGGGGTCAAGCCACGGGCAGCGAGGCGCGCTTCGATTTGCGGCCGGGAACCGTGAACCAGCACCAGACGCACACCCAGGCTGTGCAACAGCACCAGGTCGTGGACGATATTGCCGAAGTTCGGGTGTTCAACGCCGTCGCCGGGCAGCATGACGACAAAGGTGCAATCGCGGTGGGCGTTGATGTAAGGCGAAGCGTGACGAAGCCAATTGACGTATTCGGGCATGAACCTGGGCCTGTAATAAATAGCAGCCGAAAAAAGGGCGAAACTGAAAACGCACAGCGGGCTGATGGTTATCGTCGGAACAGGCTTGGCGACACGCGCGCTCTCCTCATGAATACGGGTTTGGGTACCGGCAATTTATACGGCTTGTCAGGCAAATCACAGACCCTGTGCAGGAGCGAGCTTGCTCGCGATGAACGCAAGGACGACGCGTCCATTCAGAAAGATCGCGTAATCGTTGACGCCCTTCGCGAGCAAGCTCGCTCCTACAGGTCAGCGGACTGTCAGGCAGTAATGTTCAATCAGCTGCCTTAATAGATGCACCGTAGGCTGCAAACGTGACATTTCGAGGTATTCCCCCGGCTGGTGGGCGCAGGCGATATCACCCGGGCCAAGCACCAGCGTTTCACAGCCAAGGCGCTGAAGATAAGGTGCTTCAGTGCCGAACGCCACTGCTTCGGCGCTGTGACCGGTGAGCTTTTCGGCAAGGCGCACCAGTTCGGCGTCCTCGGCCTGCTCGAACGGCGGCACTTCGGGGAACAACGGCGCGTAATCGATCTTGACCTGATGCCGCTCGGCAACCGGCTTGAGCTTTTGCAGGATCTCGGCGCGCAGGACTTTGGGGTCCATGCCGGGCAACGGCCGCAAATCGAATTCCAGCGAACACTGGCCGCAAATTCGGTTGGGGTTGTCGCCGCCATGGATACAGCCGAAATTCATCGTTGGTGTCGGCACGCCGAATTGAGGATTGCGGAATTCGCGCTGCCATAACAAGCGCAGGCCACGCAATTCACCGATGGCATCGTGCATGGCTTCCAGGGCGCTATGGCCCAGGCGCGGGTCAGAGGAATGACCGCTCTGCCCGAGGATGTCGATGCGCTCCATCATGATGCCTTTGTGCATGCGGATCGGCTTGAGCCCGGTCGGCTCGCCAATCACCGCCGCCCGCCCCAGTGGTCGCCCCGCTTCGGCCAGCGCACGGGCGCCGGACATCGAGCTTTCTTCATCGCAGGTGGCGAGAATCAGCAACGGCTGTTTGAACGGTTGGTCGAGCAGCGGTTTGACCGCCTCGATCGCCAGGGCGAAAAAACCCTTCATGTCGCAACTGCCCAGGCCGACCCAGCGACCATCGACTTCAGTCAGCTTCAACGGGTCGGTTTGCCATAGCGCACCGTCGAACGGCACGGTGTCGCTGTGCCCGGCCAGCACCAGGCCGCCGGGACCGGAACCGAAACTGGCCAGCAAGTTGAACTTGCCGGGGCTGACCTGCTGGATCTCGCAGGTAAAACCCAGCTCACCGAGCCACGTCGCCAGCAGATCGATGACCGGGCCGTTGCTTTGATCGAGACCGGGCTGGGTGCAACTGACCGACGGTGTAGCGATCAACGCTGCGAATTGTTCTTTCATCGACGGCAATGGCATCGCTGACTCCCGGCACCCGAATTGAAGTCCATCATAGAACCAACCGATGACAGGAATAAACCGTCTCGGCGCGTACTAACCTTGAGTCCTGTACACTGCACGACCTTGGCAGCCACACATTCCCCCGGCTGCGCTCCCGATCCTGGATTTTCCGGCCATGCAGAAAGAAACCGAAATCAAACTCCGCGTCAGCCGCGAAACCCTCGCCGCCCTGCGCGAGCACCCGTTACTGAAAAAACGCAACAAAAGTGGCTGGGAACGCCGTGAGTTGATGAACCAGTACTTCGACACCCCAGAGCGCGACCTGGCCCAGGCCAAAGTCGCCCTGCGCCTGCGCAAGGATGGTGACGACGTGATTCAGACCCTCAAGACCCGCGGCCAGAGCGTCGCCGGTCTGTCGGTGCGTAACGAGTACGACTGGAACCTGCCCAAGGCCAAGCTCGACCTGAAGAAACTCGACGGCGAATGCTGGCCCGAGGAACTGGCCACGCTTGACAAGAAAACCCTGAAGCCGATCTTCACCACCGACTTCGTCCGCGAACGGGCGGAAATCGCCTGGGGTCGCGGCAAGACCAAAGTGGTCATCGAAGCCGCGCTGGACCTGGGTCACGTCGTGGTCGGCAAGCAGAAAGAAGAAATCTGCGAGCTGGAACTGGAACTGCGCGAAGGCGAACCGGCCGCGTTGCTGGAACTGGCTGCCGAGCTGGCCGAGAAACTGGCCCTGATGCCGTGCGACATCAGCAAGGCCGAGCGCGGTTATCGCCTGTACGACGCCCACAGTTACTCGTTGAGCCTGCCGGCGCCGCAGATTACCGCCGAAACGCCGCTGGACGACGCGTTCGCCGCGCTGAGCTGGCATTTGCTGGGCAGCAGCCAGCGTCTGGCCGAACAGTATCGCTTCAATGGTCACTGGCGTCTGTTGCAGGACTGGGTCGAAAACCTCGCGGAAATGCGCGCGCTGATCAGCAGCCTGGGCCAGGCCGCTCCGCGTCAATCGACCCACGACATGCGTATCGCCCTCGATGCCTTGCTGGAAGACTGGCGCCCGCTGGTCCAGGCCGGCCTGGAAGATGAAGACGTGCGCAAAGCCGCGCCCGAGCAGTTCCTCGAAGAACTCGAAGACCCGCGCTGGGGCCTGTTCTCCCTGACTACCTCGCGCTGGCTGCTGGCCCGCACCTGGGCCGCCGACCGTAACACCCGTGGCAATCGCCAGGGCGCTGCGCAACTGGGCAGCTGGTTGCCGCGCCTGCTGGGTGAAGAAGCCAACTCGCTGCAATTGCAGCGCTACCAGCAACAACCGGAAGACCTGGCCGAACAACTGCCGCGCATCGAACGCATCCAGGTCTGGCTGCACCATGCGCGTAACGTGCTGGAGATCCCGGAAATGGATCGCCTGTACGGTGAGCTGAACAAACTGGCGCAACTGGCCAACGAATCGATCACCGACGAAGTCCTGGATGCGCGCAAGCAGCAGGCGATTGCGGTGTATCAGAACCGTGCCTGGAAAATGCTGCTGCGTCTGTAATACCGCCATCGCGAGCAAGCTCGCTCCCACAGGATTTATGCGGTCCTTGTGGGAGCGAGCTTGCTCCGGGCGGCGTTCCGACGATGAGGCCAGTAAAGTCACCACAAGATTTCAGACCGGCAAACTGGTCGTCGACTTGATCTCCGACAACGCCACGATCGAATTGACCTCCTGAATCCCCGGCACCATCGACAGCTTCTCGAAGAAAAAGCGCTCGTAGGCCTCAATGTCCGCCGTGACAATCCGCAGCAAGAAATCCACCGCCCCCATCAGCACATAACACTCCAGCACCTCCGGAAAGCCGCGAATCGCCTCGGTGAATTCGGTGAAGTTCGAACGCCCGTGGGCATTGAGTTTCACCTCCGCGAAGATCTGCGTGTTCAGGCCGATTTTCTTGCGGTCGAGCAAGGTCACCTGGCCGCGAATGATGCCCTCCTCTTTCATCCGCTGAATCCGCCGCCAGCACGGCGATTGCGAGAGCCCCACCTGCTCGGCGATCTGTGCGCTGGAAAGCGAAGCATCCTCTTGCAGCAAGGCGAGGATCTTGCGGTCGTAGCTGTCCAATTCGCTTTGCATAAAAAAACCCTTAACCGAGTAACAAGTGAATTGATTGATTCTTCATTTTTGCAATACGGCCAATCATAGAGAAGAAATACCCGGCACAGGATGTAAACATTTCTCCAATGATTTTGGAGCCAGACCATGCCGTATCTCGAAGCCGTGAACACCCCACCTGCCCGTGCCGATGTCTGGAACGTCGGCAACGCCCATTGCCGGGTTCGCTATCAAATGCTGGCCGAGGCAGAACCGGACCTGCTGTGTCGTGCCCTCAATCTGTTCGCTTTGCAATTGCTCACGCCGGAACAGGTCAACGTGCAGCGCCAGGACGACTGGCTGGCCATCGAGATCGTTATCGACGGTTTGAGCTGGCACCGCGCGCAAGTGATTGCGGAAAAACTTCGTAACCTGATCAGCGTCTGCTCGGTGGAGCTGCAAGAAGCTGATTCTGCCTGGGCCGAAGCGGTTCAAGCGGCGGGTTGAAAAACTCCGAAACGGCTTCGTCGGGTAGTGGCCCAGCGGTCAGCCGGGCCACGGCTATCCTTTGCCGACTGTCGTTCAAAAGGAGCCCGCATGTCCGTACATATTGCCCTTCAGGACCGCTGGCTGGATCTCAATGATGTGCTGCGCGAACTGGTCGCCCAGGGCTTCATCAGCCAGGATTCGGCCGAACACGCACTCAATGCCCGCCGCCGCAACGCCACCCATGGCCAGGTGCATCCGTTGGAGTTCATCGCCAGTCAACAGCTGGACGATCTCAGCTGTCCCGGCAAACCGCTGGACCTCGAAAGCCTGACCCTGTGGCTGTCTCGGCAGGCCGGCCAACCTTACCTGCGCATCGATCCGTTGAAAATCAACGTCGCGGCCGTGACCCCGCTGATGTCCTATGCCTTCGCCCAGCGCCACAAGATTCTCGCTGTAGCGATCGACCGCGACGCGGTCACCGTGGCCAGCGCCCAGCCTTATGTCAGTGGCTGGGAGGCTGACTTGACCCACGTGCTCAAGTTGCCGATCAAGCGCGTGGTGGCCAACCCGGTGGACATCCAGCGCTTGAGCGTCGAATTCTTCCGCCTGGCCAAATCGGTCACCGGGGCGAACAGCGCCGATCCCCAGGTCAGCAACCTGGGCAATTTCGAACAGCTGCTCAACCTCGGCGCCAGCGACCAGGAGCCGGACGCCAACGACGCACACATCGTCAATATCGTCGACTGGCTGTTCCAGTACGCGTTCCAGCAGCGCGCCAGCGACATCCACATCGAGCCCCGGCGCGAGCAAGGCACGGTGCGCTTTCGCATCGACGGCGTGCTGCACAACGTCTACCAATTCCCGCCTCAGGTCACCATGGCCATCGTCAGTCGCCTGAAAACCCTGGGTCGCATGAACGTCGCGGAGAAACGCAAACCCCAGGACGGCCGGGTGAAAACCAAGACCCCGGACGGCGGCGAAGTCGAATTGCGTTTGTCGACACTGCCCACGGCCTTCGGCGAAAAAATGGTCATGCGGATCTTCGACCCGGAAGTCCTGCTAAAGGACTTCGACCAGCTTGGTTTCTCCGTCGACGACCTGCGCCGCTGGCAGGACATGACCCGCCAGCCCCACGGCATCATCCTCGTCACCGGGCCGACGGGTTCGGGCAAGACCACTACCCTCTACACCACCCTGAAAAAACTGGCGACACCGGAGGTCAACCTCTGCACCATCGAAGACCCGATCGAAATGGTCGAGCCGGCGTTCAACCAGATGCAGGTCCAGCACAACATCGACCTGACCTTCGCCGCCGGCGTGCGTGCGCTGATGCGGCAAGACCCGGACATCATCATGATCGGCGAGATCCGCGACCTCGAAACCGCGGAGATGGCGATACAGGCTGCACTCACCGGGCACCTGGTGCTGTCGACCCTGCACACCAACGATGCGCCCAGCGCCATCAGCCGTCTGCTGGAACTCGGCGTGCCGCACTACCTGATCAAGGCCACGGTGCTCGGCGTCATGGCCCAGCGCCTGGTGCGGACCCTGTGCCCGCACTGCAAGGCGCCGCTGACGCTGGGCGAAGACGACTGGCAAACCCTGACCCGTCCCTGGCAAGCACCGTTGCCGGCCAATGCCCAGCGTGCCATCGGTTGCGTGGAATGCCGCGACACCGGTTATCACGGTCGCGCCGGGGTCTACGAAATCATGCAGCTCAGCGACAGCCTCAAAGCGCTGATCAGTCCCGATACCGATCTGCTGGCCGTTCGGCGTCAGGCATTCAAGGAAGGCATGCGCAGCCTGCGGCTGTCAGGAGCGCAAAAGGTCGGCGCCGGGCTGACGACCATCGAGGAGGTTCTGCGCGTGACACCCCAGAGCGAGCATAGCTGAGCCCGGCTGTACTTATCCGTCATCGGCACAGCTACACTCCAGCGATTGCAACTCCACAGATCCACACATCAACAAGGAATCGTTATGCAGATCGGTAGTGTGCTTTTGCTTTTTGTCGGCCTGGTGGTCGCCATTCTGTTCATGGGTTTCAAGGTGGTGCCCCAGGGCTTTGAATGGACCGTCGAACGTTTCGGGCGCTACACCAACACGCTCAAGCCAGGGCTGAACGTCATCGTCCCAGTCATGGACCGTATCGGTCGCAAGATGAATGTGATGGAAAGCGTGCTGGACATTCCGCCGCAGGAAGTCATCACCGCCGACAACGCCACGGTGCAGATCGACGCCGTGTGTTTTTTCCAGGTGGTCAACACAGCCCAGGCTGCCTACGAAGTGAACAACCTCGAACATGCCATCCGCAACCTGCTGCAAACCAACATCCGTACGGTACTCGGCTCGATGGAGCTCGACGCCATGCTCAGCCAGCGTGACGGGATCAACGAAAAACTGCTGCGCACCGTCGATGAAGCGACCGCGCCGTGGGGCATCAAGATCACCCGGATCGAGATCAAGGACATCAGCCCGCCCGCCGATCTGATGGCGGCGATGTCGGGGCAGATGAAAGCCGAGCGGATCAAACGTGCACAGATCCTCGAGGCCGAAGGCCTGCGTGCCGCAGCGATCCTGACCGCAGAAGGCAAGAAGCAGGCGCAGATCCTCGAAGCCGAAGGCAGTCGCCAGGCCGCCTTCCTTGAGGCCGAAGCTCGCGAGCGACAAGCCGCGGCAGAAGCCCAGGCGACCAAAGTGGTGTCCGAAGCCATCGCCAGCGGCAACGTGCAGGCGGTCAACTATTTCGTGGCGCAGAAGTACATCGATGCGCTGGGCAAGCTGGCTTCGGCCAACAACAGCAAAGTGATCCTGATGCCGCTGGAGGCCAGTTCGATGATCGGTGCGGTGGGCGGCATTGGCGAAATCGTCAAGGCCACTTTCGATAACAAGAAAGCCTGAGGCGTGCCATGTGGGCATTTTTGCAGCATCTTTCGTTCTGGGACTGGTTGGCGCTGGGCACAGTACTGTTGATTCTCGAAGTGTTCGGCGCCGGCGGCTACCTGTTGTGGATCGGCATGGCGGCAGCGACCGTGGGCGTCTTGACCTTCTTCCTGCCGGGCCTGTCCTGGGAATGGCAGTTTCTATTGTTCGGCCTGCTGTCGATCGCTACCGCGTTTTACTGGTGGCGGCGTCAGCGCACGGCGGCGCGCCCGAGCGATCAGCCGCACCTGAATCTGCGCGGCCAGGAACTGATTGGCAAAACCTTCGTGGTGCATGAAGCGATTATCAATGGCCGCGGCAAAATCAAGGTGGCCGACGGCGTGTGGATGGCCCGCGGGCCGGACACTGCCATTGGCAGCCGCGTGCGGGTGGTCGGCCAGCAAGGCGCGATCCTGCTGGTCGAAGCGGCGGAATAGGCGACCACGGAACTCGATTGGGGGTTGGCAATCCAACGGCGTAGTCAACCCAGTGGAGTCACCCTGTCATGCGTTTCAAACTTGCTGTCGCTACCGTCGCGCTGTTGTCCCTGCCTGTCGGTTCGGCGATGGCCGATACTTTTTGGCGTAACGTTCTTACGTCCGGTGCAACCACCGGTTCGAGCTATCTGACATCCAAGGATAACAAGCTGGTCGTCGCGGCCCAGGACGACGCCAGCAGCTTCGTCGCCAGTGACGGCGGCATCCGCGGCCCGTACCTGGAAGCGGCCATGCAGAAGGTCCGCGCCGATAACCCGGGCCTGCAAGCCACGGACATGGAACTGGCGAACGCGATCCTGGCGAAGAATGCCGTGGCTTCGGAGTAACAGTCGCGAACACAAGAATGCCGCTCACTTGAGCGGCATTTTTTTCCCTGTGGACACAAATCCCATGTTCACCGAGCCCCCCTGTGGGAGCGAGCTTGCTCGCGATWGCGGTGGATCAGTAAAAACTTCATTGACTGTCACACCGCWATCGCGAGCAAGCTCGCTCCCACATTGGTTATGTACAGCCTGAAATGTCAGCGGTAATCATCCACCGGCACACACGCACAAAACAGGTTCCGGTCCCCATACACATTGTCCACCCGATTCACTACCGGCCAATACTTGTGAGCCTTGGTGTGCGCGTCCGGCGTGACCGCTTGCACAATGCTGTACGGCCGCTCCCACACACCAGTGATATCGGCCAACGTATGCGGCGCACCTTTCAACGGGTTTTCTTCAGCCGGCCAGTTACCGTTCTGAACCTCGTTGATTTCCGCACGGATGCTCAGCATCGCCCCGATGAACCGGTCCAGCTCTGCCTTTGACTCGCTTTCGGTCGGCTCGACCATTAGCGTCCCCGGCACCGGAAACGACATGGTCGGGGCATGGAAGCCGTAGTCCATCAGGCGCTTGGCGACGTCCTCTTCGGTGATGCCGGTCAACACCTTGAGCGGCCGCAGGTCGAGGATGCATTCGTGCGCCACCCGTTCGTTGCGCCCGGTGTACAGCACCGGGAAGGCACCGGACAAATGCCGCGCCAGGTAATTCGCGGCCAGGATCGCCACTTCGCTGGCGTCCGCCAATTGCGGCCCCATCATGGCGATGTACATCCAGCTGATCGGTAGAATGCTTGCGCTGCCCCAGGGCGCTGCGCTGACGGCGCCATTTTGCGGGTGCGGCCCATCGATCGGCACCACCGGATGGTTGGCCACGAACGGCGCCAGATGCGCTCGCACCCCGATCGGTCCCATGCCCGGCCCACCGCCACCATGGGGAATGCAGAAGGTCTTGTGCAGGTTCATGTGCGAGACATCGGCGCCAATATCAGCGGGCCGCGCCAGCCCGACCTGAGCGTTGAGGTTGGCGCCATCCATGTACACCTGACCGCCGTGCTGGTGGATCACTTCACAGATTTCGCTGATACCTTCCTCATACACGCCATGGGTCGAAGGGTAAGTCGCCATCAGGCAGGCAAGTTTATCTGCCGCCTGCGCGGCTTTTTCCTTGAGGTCATCGAGGTCGACGTTGCCCGCCTCGTCGCACTCGACGATCACCACGCGCATCCCGGCCATTTGCGCCGACGCGGGATTGGTGCCGTGAGCCGACGAAGGAATCAGGCAAATGTCGCGGCCACCCTGTTGACAGCTCTCATGGTATTTGCGGATTGCCAGCAGCCCGGCGTATTCGCCCTGAGCGCCGGAGTTGGGCTGCATGCAGATCGCGTCGAAACCGGTGATCGCACACAACCAGCGCTCCAGCTCTTCGATCATCAGCCCATAACCGGCAGCCTGTTCCTTGGGCACGAACGGATGCAGGTTGGCGAACTGCGGCCAGGTAATCGGGATCATCTCGCTGGTGGCGTTGAGCTTCATGGTGCAGGACCCCAGTGGGATCATCGATTGATTGAGCGCCAGGTCCTTGTTTTCCAGTTGTTTGAGGTAGCGCAGCATCTCGGTTTCGCTGTGATGGGCGCTGAACACGGGATGGCGCAGATAAGGCGAGGTTCGCGCCAGCCCTTCGGGAATTCCGCCAGGCAAGGCTTCGGCATCCAGGTCCTCGATGCTGAGCCCGTGATCGGCCCCCAGGAACACGTCGAACAGCTTCGCCACGGTGGCTTCGTCGCAGGCCTCGTCGAGGCTCAAGCCCAGTTGACCGCGCCCGAGAATGCGCAGATTGATTTGTGCGGCCCGGGCACTTTCGATGATCGCGGTCTGGGCTCCGCCGACCTCCAGTGTCAGGGTGTCGAAGAAGTGCCGGTTGACCCGGTTGATACCGTTGCGCTCAAGCCCGGCGGCAAGGATGCAGGTCAGCCGATGAACCCGCTGGGCGATCCGCTTGAGCCCTTCCGGGCCGTGGTAGACCGCATAGAAACTGGCGATATTGGCCAACAGCACCTGGGCCGTGCAGATATTGGAGTTGGCCTTCTCCCGGCGGATGTGTTGCTCGCGGGTTTGCAGGGCCATGCGCAGGGCGGTGTTGCCCCGCGCATCTTTTGAAACACCGATGATCCGCCCGGGAATCGCTCGCTTGTATTCATCGCGGCTGGCAAAAAATGCCGCATGGGGCCCGCCGTAGCCCATGGGCACGCCAAATCGCTGGGAAGAGCCGAACACCACATCGGCGCCCAGCTCACCCGGCGGGGTCAGCAACAACAGGCTCAGCAAATCCGTGGCGACACAGGCCAGGGCCTGTTGCGCGTGCAGGTGAGCAATCAGCGGCCGCAGGTCGTGGATCTCGCCGTGGGTGTCAGGGTATTGCAGCAGTGCGCCGAACACCTGGTGTTGCTTCAAGTTATCCACAGCGTCGACGATCAGCTCGAAGCCGAAACCTTCAGCGCGGGTCTGCACCACGGAAATGGTTTGCGGGTGGCAGTTTTCGTCGACAAAGAACAAGTTGCTTTTGGACTTGGCGACCCGCTTGGCCAGGGCCATGGCTTCCGCCGCGGCAGTGGCCTCATCGAGCAGCGAGGCGTTGGCCAGTTCCAGACCGGTCAGATCGATGGTCAGTTGCTGGAAGTTCAGCAGCGCTTCAAGCCGCCCCTGGGCGATCTCCGGTTGATAGGGTGTGTACGCGGTGTACCAGCCGGGGTTTTCCAGCACATTACGCACAATGACCGCCGGTGTGAGGGTGCCGTGGTAGCCCATGCCGATCAGGCTGGTCCAGACCTGATTCTGCTCGGCATAACCTCGCAGCTTGGCCAGTGCGGCCTCCTCATCGAGTGCCGGGGGCAGGTCCAGCGCCCGGTTGAGGCGGATGCCCGGCGGCACCGTTTGCTCGATCAATTCAACCCGGCTGCCCAGACCGAGGCTGTCGAGCATTGCCTGTTGCTCGGCGGCATCGGGTCCGAGGTGGCGGCGCAGAAAGGTATTGGGGTCGCGTAACTGGCTCAGGGACGGCATCTTGGACATGACGGGCTCTCTCTTGACTGGCGCTCAACGTCGATGCAACACAGTCAAACCAGCATAGCAGTCGATATCCGCGTGGATGACGTGGCGCGCTCGACCAATCCGGATCATCATGTCCGGCGCCAACTTAATGTCCGCTGATCGGGTGACTGTATCCATGAGCCAACTGCCTTTCCTGCCGTTTTCCAAACCCACCATCGATGAAGCCACGATTGCCGCTGTCGGCGACGTATTGCGCTCGGGCTGGATTACCAGCGGCCCCAAGGTCCAGGCATTCGAAGCGCAGCTTTCGGAGTTTTTTGGCGGGCGCCCGGTACGCACCTTCAATTCCGGCACCTGCACCATGGAAATCGCCTTGCGCATTGCCGGGGTCGGGCCGGGCGATGAAGTGATCACCACGCCGATTTCCTGGGTGGCCACCGCCAACGTCATCCTGGAAGTCGGCGCCACCCCGGTGTTTGCCGACATCGACCCGGTGACCCGCAACATCGATCTGGATCAACTGGAAGCAGCAATCACTCCGCGCACCAAAGCCATCATCCCGGTGTACCTCGCCGGGTTGCCGGTGGACATGACGCGGTTGTACGCCCTGGCGAAAAAGCACGGCCTGCGGATCGTCGAAGATGCAGCCCAAGCGCTGGGTTCCAGCTGGAACGGCCAGCGCATTGGCTCGACGGGTGATTTCGTGTCCTTCAGTTTCCAGGCGAACAAGAACGTCACCTCCTCCGAGGGCGGTTGCCTGGTGCTGAATACGGCCGAAGAAGTACGACTGGCAGAGAAGTACCGGCTGCAGGGCGTTACCCGCAACGGCTTCGATGGCCTGGATGTCGACGTGCTGGGTGGCAAATTCAACATGACCGACGTCGCCGCGGCCATTGGCCTGGGTCAGTTTGCTCATCTCGAAGCCATCACCGCTCATCGCCGTGACCTGGCCCGGCACTATTTCGCCTGTTTTGGCGCGGATTTCGAAGCGCAGTACGGGGCGCAATTGCCTCCGGCGGATTTCACCCACAGCAACTGGCATTTGTTCCAGCTGGTATTACCGGAACGTACGGACGGCAAACCGACGCGGGCGACTTTCATGGAGCAGATGCAGGCATTGGGTGTCGGGATCGGCTATCACTACCCGCCAATTCACCTGTTGAGCCTTTACCGCGAACGCGGTTTCAAGGAAGGCATGTTCCCGGTCGCTGAGCGGGTCGGTCGGCTGATTGTCTCGTTGCCAATGTTCACGGCGATGAGCAAAGCGGATGTCGAACGTTCGGTAGCGGCCGTGAAAGCGGTTTTACGCGACGCCTGAGCCCGCAAATGAAAAAGCCCCGACGGATCGGGGCTTTGGGATGTTGCGACAGGCTTATTCGCCGATGGCGGCCTTGTAGCCGGCGGCATCCAGCAGTTTTTCCAGCTCGGCGGTGTTGCTTGGCTTGAGCTTGAAGATCCACGCGCCGTACGGATCGGAGTTGAGCAGCTCAGGCTCACCGCTCAGCGCTTCATTGACAGCGATCACTTCACCGCTGATCGGCGCATAAATGTCGGAAGCGGCTTTAACCGATTCAACGACACCCGACTGATCACCGGCAGCAAACACGTTGCCGACTTCAGTCAGCTCAACAAACACCACATCACCCAGCGCTTCCTGCGCGTGATCGCTGATGCCCACGGTGACGGTGCCATCGGCTTCCAGACGTGCCCATTCGTGACTTTCGGCAAAACGCAGGTCGGCAGGGATATCGCTCATGTTCTGTATCCTCAGGAAATGGTCGGCGAGCATGCCCGCCAGAAAAGGTTAGATCAAGGTTTTGCCGTGGCGTACGAAGGTCGGTTTGACCACTCGGACCGGGTACCACTTGCCACGGATTTCCACTTCAGCGCGGTCGGCTGTTGCCATCGGCACGCGCGCCAGTGCAATCGACTTGCTTAGCGTAGGAGAGAAACTACCACTGGTGATCTCCCCTTCGCCAACATCGGCGATGCGGACCACCTGATGAGCACGCAAAACACCGCGTTCCTCAAGGACCAGACCGACCAGTTTGTGCTGCACACCGGCGGCCTTTTCGGCTTCCAGCGCCTTGCGCCCGATGAACTGTCGGGTGGCAGGTTCCCAGGCGATGGTCCAGGCCATATTGGAGGCCAATGGTGAAACATCTTGCTGGATGTCCTGACCGTAAAGGTTCATGCCGGCTTCGACCCGCAAGGTATCCCGCGCGCCAAGGCCGATGGGAGAAATCCCGGCACCGACCAGATCGTTGAAAAAGCCTGGCGCCTGATCGGCCGGCAGAATGATTTCCAGGCCGTCTTCGCCGGTATAACCGGTGCGCGCGATGAACCAGTCACCATCAGGCAGGCCTTCGAAGGGCTTGAGGAGCTGGATCAGGTTGCCGCGGGACTGGTTGACCAGCTCGGCAATTTTTTGCCGGGCGTGGGGGCCCTGGATGGCCAGCATCGCCAACTCGGAACGCTCGCGAAGTTGCACGTCGAAACCGTCGAGATGCGCTTGCATCCAGGCTATGTCCTGATCGCGGGTGGAGGCGTTGACCACCAAGCGATAACCCGCATCGAGACGGTAGACGATCATATCGTCGACGATCCCGCCTTGTTCGTTGAGCATGGTGCTGTACAACGCACGGCCGGGGCTGTGCAGGCGTTCGACATCATTGGCCAGCAAATGCCGGAGCCAGGCTTTTGCCTGGGAGCCGCCGACGTCGATCACGGTCATGTGGGATACATCGAAGACACCGCAATCGCGGCGCACCTGATGGTGTTCCTCGACCTGCGATCCATAATGCAGAGGCATGTCCCAACCGCCAAAATCGACCATCTTCGCGCCAAGTGCGAGATGAAGGTCATACAGAGGCGTACGCTGTCCCATGGGTTTCTCCTTCCGGGCGTGGCGAAGGTGCGGACAAGCGCTGCACGGACTGAATGCCTTGAAACAAAAGGCCTTTAGCCGATTTCAGCTACCTGGTCTGTCAGACGGACCGCACCGAATGCCGCGCATTGTAGCCGCAAGGTGTAGGACTGACACCTAGCTGTTTCGATGTGCCGAGCGCCGGATCAATCCGATGACCGGTAACAGCCCGACCAGCACCAGGGTCAACGCCGGCAAAGATGCCCGCGCCCATTCGCCTTCGCTGGTCATTTCAAAGATCCGCACCGCCAGCGTGTCCCAGCCAAACGGGCGCATCAGCAGGGTCGCGGGCATTTCCTTGAGCACGTCGACGAACACCAGCAGCCCTGCGCTCAACGTGCCGGGTAACAACAACGGTAGATACACTTTGAAAAACAGTCGTGGCCCACTGACGCCCAGGCTACGTGCCGCTTCGGGCAAAGATGGCCGTATACGCGCCAGGCTGCTTTCCAGTGGCCCGTAGGCCACCGCAATGAAGCGCACCAGATAGGCCAGCAACAACGCTGACAGACTGCCCAGCAGCAGCGGCTTGCCCGCGCCACCAAGCCAGCTCGAGAGCGGGATCACCAGTTCGCGATCCAGGTAACTGAACGCCAGCATGATCGACACCGCCAGCACCGAACCGGGCAAGGCGTAGCCCAGGTTGGCCAGACTGATCCCGGAACGAATGACCCGGGTGGGCGCCAATCGTCGGGCAAACGCCAGTAACAAGGCGACGCTGACGGTGATCAACGCCGCTATCGCCCCCAGGTACAAGGTATGGATGATCAAGCCGGTGTAGCGCTCGTCGAGATCGAAGCGCCCGCGTAACCAGAACCACACCACCAATTGCAGCATCGGGATAACGAAAGCACAGGCGAACACCAGGCAGCACCACGTCGTGGCTGCCAGTGCCTTGACACCTCGCAGGTGATACAGCGCCTTGACCCGTGGTCGCTCGTTGCTCGCCCGGTTGGCCCCACGGGCACGCCGCTCGCCGTAGAGCACGAGCATTACCACCAGCAGCAACAGGCTGGCCAGTTGCGCGGCGGAAGACAGGCTGAAGAAACCGTACCAGGTCTTGTAGATGGCGGTGGTGAAGGTATCGAAGTTGAACACCGACACTGCGCCGAAGTCCGCCAGGGTTTCCATCAATGCCAATGCCACACCCGCACCGATGGCCGGCCGCGCCATGGGCATTGCCACCCGCCAGAACGCTTGCCAGGGCGATTGGCCAAGGACCCGCGCGGCTTCCATCAGGCCTTTGCCCTGGGCGAGGAAGGCCGTGCGGGCCAGCAGATATACATAGGGATAGAAAACCAGCACCAACACCACAATCACCCCGCCCGTGGAACGCACGCGCGGCAGCCGCAGGCCACTACCGAACCACTCGCGCAGCAGGCTTTGTACGGGCCCGGCGAAATCCAGCAGGCCGACAAACACGAATGCCAGCACGTAGGCCGGTATCGCGAAGGGCAGCATCAGCGCCCAATCGAGCCAGCGCCTGCCGGGGAATTCACAGAGGCTGGTCAGCCAGGCGAGGCTGACGCCCAGCAGGGTGACACCCGCACCGACACCGAGCACCAGCGTCAGGGTATTGCCCAGCAGGCGCGGCATCTGCGTGTCCCACAGGTGGGACCAGATTTGAGTGTCGACGGTTTGCCAGGACAGCAGCAGGAYGCTCAGGGGCAACAGGACCAGCGCAGCGATGGCGAAGACGACGGGATACCAGCGGCGTTGGGCGGGGTGGGCCAAGGAAAATCTCTCGCGAAATTTTGAAGTGTAGAGAAAGCACAAAAAGATCGCAGCCTTCGGCAGCTCCTACATTGGGTTGGTGATCAACCTGTAGGAGCTGCCGAAGGCTGCGATCTTTTGACCTTTAAAACAGCAGGCTCAGTTCCAGCCAGCCCGATCCATCATACGAATCGCCTCAGCCTGGCGCTTGCCGGCAATTTCCACCGGCAAGGTATCGGCAATGAACTTGCCCCAGGCCGCCACTTCCTCAGAAGGTGCAACCACCGGGTTCGCCGGGAACTCCTGGTTCACGTCGGCAAAGATTTTCTGCGCTTCAGGGGTGGTCATCCACTCCACCAGGGCCTTGGCCGCTTCCGGGTGCGGCGCGTGTCGGGTCAGGCCGATACCCGACAGGTTGACGTGTACGCCACGGTCAGCCTGGTTCGGCCAGAACAGTTTCACCGGCAGGTCTGGCTTCTGCTTGTGCAGGCGGCCGTAGTAGTAGGTGTTGACGATACCGACGTCGCACTGGCCGGCGTTGATCGCCTCCAGCACGGCGGTGTCGTCGGAGAACACGTCAGTGGACAGGTTCTTGACCCAGCCCTTGAGGATCTCCTCGGTCTTCTCGGCGCCGTGCACTTCGATCATGGTCGCGGTCAGGGACTGGTTGTAGACCTTCTTCGCCGTGCGCAGGCACAGGCGGCCTTCCCATTGCTTGTCGGCCAGCGCTTCGTAGGTGGTCAGTTCGCCCGGCTTCACCCGGTCAGTGGAGTAGGCGATGGTCCGCGCCCGCAGGCTCAGGCCAGTCCAGGCATGAGAGGCAGCCCGGTATTGCAGCGGAATGTTGGCGTCGATGGTTTTCGAGGTGAACGGCTGGAGGATGCCCATCTGCTCGGCTTGCCAGAGGTTGCCAGCATCGACGGTGAGCAGCAGGTCGGCCGGCGTATTCGCGCCCTCGGCCTTGAGCCGCTGCATCAGCGGTGCCTCTTTGTCGGTGATGAACTTCACCTGCACGCCGGTCTTGGCGGTGTAGGCATCGAATACTGGCTTGATCAGCTCGTCGATACGCGAGGAGTAGACCACCACCTCGTCAGCGGCCTGGGCGGCGGTGCTGCCGATCAGGGTCAGGGCCAGTGCGGTCAGTAGACGCTTTGGTGCCAACATGGGAGCGGTCCCTCGGTTGAAAATGAGGGCAAATGATAAGGACTCACATTTAGCTTCTCAATCGAAGCTGGCTGTGGAGGAGTTACCAGATGTTGCTTGAGCTGGAATATGAGGTGCCTGAGCTGCCGCCATCRCGAGCAAGCTCGCTCCCACAGGGTTCTCCAGCGCTCACACAAATTGCATTAACACCTGAATTCCTGTGGGAGCGAGCTTGCTCGCGATGGGGCCATAAGCCACAGCGAAAATCTCAGGGCTTGGCAAGCGCCGGCAAATCCCCGGTCAACCCCAGCGCTTCACGCACGAACAAGGCCTTGGCTTCCGGCATCTTCTCAACCATTTTCAATCCGGTATTACGCAACCAGCGCACCGGCAACGGATCGGCCTGGAACAAGCGCTCGAAGCCTTCCATCGCCGCCATCAGTGCCAGGTTGTGAGGCATGCGCCGACGCTCGTAACGACTGAGGACTTTCACATCTGCCAGACGTTCGCCACGTGTTACCGCTTGCAGCAACACTTCGGCCAGCACGGCGGCATCGAGGAATCCGAGATTCACCCCCTGCCCGGCCAACGGGTGAATGGTGTGGGCCGCGTCGCCGATCAACGCCAGGCCTTGCGCCACATAACGCTTGGCATGTCGCTGGCGCAGGGGCACACACAGGCGCGGGTCGGCGCTCAGTACTTCGCCGAGTCGACCTTCAAAGGCGCGCTCCAGCTCCTTGCAGAAACTCTGGTCATCCATCGCCATCAGGCGTTCGGCCTCGCCAGGTGTGGTCGACCAGACGATCGAACACCAATCCTGTTGGCCATCGCGCTCAAGGGGCAGAAACGCCAACGGACCGTTATCGGTGAAGCGCTGCCAGGCCGTCATCTGATGCGGTTTGGCGCAACGCACGCTGGTGACGATGGCATGGTGCAAATAATCCCATTCGCGGGTTGCGACCCCCGCCAGGCGCCGCACCGCTGAGTTGGCGCCATCCGCTGCGATCACCAGTGGAGCGCGCAGGGTGCGGCCATCGGCCAGGGTCAGCAGCCAGTCATCGCCGGAGTGGCGCATCTGTTCCAGTCGCGCATTGGCCAGCAACCCCAGGTCGCAGTCGTGCAGGCGGTCAAGCAAGGCATCCTGGACCACGCGGTTTTCGACGATATGCCCCAACACTTCGGCATGCACGCTGGCCGCCGAAAAATGGATTTGCCCGGTGCCGCTGCCATCCCAGACCTGCATGTCGGTGTAGGGGCTGCTGCGCCGCCCGGCGATGCCATCCCAGACACCCAGGCGTTCGAGAATCCGCTGGCTGGCGGCCGACAGGGCGCTCACCCGCGGTTCAAACGCGGCCTGAGCGTTGAAGGGTTTGACACTCATGGGGCTGCCGTCCAGCAGCAGGACTTCCAGCCCGCTGTTCTGCAACGCCAGCGCCAAGGCGCTGCCGACCATTCCGGCCCCGACAATCAGCAGATCTGCGCGCATTTCCATGCTTTAAGCCTGTCTCTCTTGCGGCTTGAGCCGCACGTAAAGGGTTTTCCCGACCCGCGCCACCAGGTGGCCGGCGTCGTCATGAATGTCGACCTGCAATTGCGGCAGGTATTTTTATCAATCGCGCCTTGCCGAACCGGCGGATCGACCCGTTACGCATCCGGTCGCGTACCCAGACCCATCGCCTGTCGGGCAAACCAGCGTTTGGCCGGTGGCAACAGATCGAGGCCGAGCAGTCCGATGTTGCGCCCCAGGGATACCAGCGGCTGAGTACTGCCGAACAGGCGCGTGACCTGATCGGAGAAGCCTACGGTGAGATTTTGATCCAGACGCTGACGCTCGCGATAAGCCTGCAACGTGGCGAAGTCGCCCAGCGGTTTGTCGCTGGCGAGCAGTGCTGCGGCCAAGGCATCGGCATCGCGCAGGGACAGGTTGAACCCCTGGCCGGCAATCGGATGCAGGCTGTGCGCCGCATTGCCGAGCACCGCCAGGTGCGGACGCACCTGTTCTTCGGCTTCGACCAGCGTCAGCGGATACAAGTGCCGTGCACCGACCTGCTTCAACGTGCCGAGGCGATAACCGAATACGCCCTGCAATTCACTGAGGAAACTGCGCTCATCAAGGGCCGCCAGGCGTTGCGCGTCCATGCCCAGGCGGGTCCAGACCAGTGCGCAGCGATTATCCGGAAGCGGCAGCAACGCCATCGGGCCTTCGTCGGTGAAACGCTCGAAAGCCATGCCGTTGTGGGCTTCGCTCGGGGTGATGTTGGCGATCAGCGCGCTCTGGTTGTACGGACGCTTGCGGATGCCGATCCCCAATTGCTCGCGCAGGCCGGAGCGGCCACCATCGGCGAGCACTGCGAGGTCGCATTCCAGGGTGGTTTCATCATTGAGGGTCAGGCGATAGCCATCGGTCAGCGGCTCCATGCGGGTGACTTCCGCCGGGCAGCGCCAACTGATCACGTCCTTGTCCAGGCCTTGCCACAGGCATTGGCCGAGCCAGGCGTTTTCAACGACATAACCCAGTGCTGGAACGCCCTCTTCCATCGCCGACAACCGCGCCGTCGAGAAACGCCCACGGTCGGAAACATGAATCTGCTTGATCGGTTCGGCGCGGCGGGAGACTTCCTGCCAGACGCCCAGCCGTTGATAAATTTGCCGGGAACCGAAGGACAACGCCGAAGAACGGGCGTCGTAACTCGGTTGATACGTGTCGCCGGGGGCGAACGGTTCGATCAGCACGATCTTCCAGCCCCGGGCCTTGGCTCCAGCTTGCAGGGCCAGCGCCAGACTCGCACCGACCAGCCCGCCACCGATGATTGCCAGATTGACTCGACTCATGCCGCTTGTGTCCGCGCGGCGGCCATCAGGGCCTCGATCTCGGCGACGGTTTTCGGCACGCCGTTCGTCAATATTTCACAGCCGGTTTTGGTGACCACTACGTCGTCCTCGATGCGCACGCCAATGCCGCGCCATTTCTTCGCCACGCTCTGGTTGTCCGCAGCGATATAGATCCCCGGCTCCACGGTCAGCGCCATGCCGACTTCCAGCACGCGCCATTCGCCGCCGACCTTGTATTCGCCGACGTCATGTACATCCAGGCCCAGCCAGTGACCGGCGCGGTGCATGTAAAACGCTTTGTAGGCTTCGCTGGCGATCAGTTCGCCAACATCGCCCTGAAGCAGCCCCAGCTTGACCAGCCCGGCCGTTATGACCCGGACCGTCGCTTCGTGAGCCTGGTTCCAGTGTTTGTTCGGGGCGATTTCGGCAAAGGCAGCCTCCTGTGAGGCCAGCACCAATTCGTAAATCGCTTTCTGTTCCGCTGAATACTTGCCGCTGACCGGAAAGGTCCGGGTGATGTCGCTGGCGTAACAATCGATCTCGCAACCGGCATCGATCAGCACCAGATCACCGTCCTTGAGCACCGCGTCATTCTGCTGGTAATGCAGGATGCAGCTGTTGCGCCCCGCCGCGACGATCGACCCGTAGGCCGGCATCTTCGCCCCGCCCTTGCGGAATTCGTAATCGAGCTCGGCTTCCAGGCTGAATTCGTGCAACCCGGCGCGACAGGCCTGCATTGCCCGTACGTGCGCCCGGGCGGAAATCCGCGCCGCCTCGCGCATCACTTTTACTTCTGCCGCCGATTTATACAGGCGCATGTCGTGCAGCAGATGATCCAGGGCAACGAATTCGTTCGGCGGCTGGGCACCAAGGTTGGCCTTGGAGCGGATCACGTTGATCCACTCCATCAGGTGGCGGTCGAATTCGGGATTGCTGCCCATGGCCGAATACACCCGGTCACGGCCTTCGATCAGGCCCGGCAGGATGTCGTCGATATCGGTGATGGGAAAGGCGTCGTCGGCGCCGAAGTCGCGAATCGCGCCTTCCTGCCCGGCACGCAGACCATCCCACAGCTCGCGCTCGGCGTTACGTTCGCGGCAGAACAGGATGTATTCGCCATGCACACGCCCCGGCATCAACACCAGCACGGCCTGGGGCTCGGGAAAACCGCTGAGGTACTGAAAGTCGCTGTCCTGACGGTAAACGTGCTCGACGTCGCGGTTACGAATGGCCACCGCGGCGGCGGGCAGGATGGCGATGCTGTTGGGTTCCATCTGCGCCATCAGGGCCTTGCGGCGACGGCTGTATTCCGATTTCGGGATGTGGATCATGGGCAGATGGCGTTCCCTGGCAAACGATTAGTGCAGAGACGGCTTGGCGGCGGCCGACACGTCTTTTTTGGTCTCGGAGAACAGCAGCAGCGGTGCGACGCGCAGGTATTCCATGACTTCCATGTAGTCGCTCTCGCCGTCTTCGGACTCTTCCAGGGCATCCTGCACCTGGGAAATGGCCGCGAGGTCCTGCAACACTTCGGTGGCCTCGGTGCTCAGCATGCTGCTGTCACGGCAATTCAGGCCGAAACCGCTGAGGAAGCCCTGGCACCACTGGCCCAGTGCGACGGCACGCTCGGTGAGCGGGGCGTCGTCGGTCGGCAACAGCAGAACGACGGTCACGTCATCGCCGGTGAGCTCGCCCTTGACCATCTCTTGCAGGCCGATCAGGGCGTTGCGAACGTTGTCCTGCGGCTCGCTTTCGAGCAGTTCGGCGGCGTCGATCAGCCAGCCTTCGGCGTCGAAACCGGCGCCGGCGCAGCTGCGACCGAGCAACAGGCCATGCAGTTCGGCAGGCGAGACGTTGTGACCGCTGGAAGTCAGCAGGGTGGCGAAGCCTTGGTACGGGGAATTCTGAATGGTCATGGGCAGCTAGGCGCCAGACGGCGCTATGTCTAGAATGAAGGCCTTGTATCCTACATCGACTACCCCTGTAGGAGCGAGCTTGCTCGCGATGAACCCGAGAACACCACGGGGTGTCAGGGACCCGGCGTTAACGTTGGCGACCATCGCGAGCAAGCTCGCTCCTACAAGTCCAACACCCATCAGACAGTGAAGACAATGGAAGACACCGACCTGCAAGCGCTGATGGCCAGACTCGAGCTGCTGATTACACGAGTCGAGCAACTTAAGAGTCAAAACGGACTCTTACTAGCTCAGGAAAAGACCTGGCGCGAGGAACGCGCGCACCTCATTGAAAAAAACGAAATCGCCCGGCGTAAGGTCGAATCGATGATTTCGCGCCTCAAGGCCCTGGAGCAAGACTCATGAGTTCAAGCAATAGCGTCACCGTGCAGATCCTCGACAAAGAGTATTCGATCATCTGCCCTCAGGAAGAGCGCAGTAATCTGGTCAGCGCTGCCCGTTATCTGGACGGCAAGATGCGCGAGATCCGCAGCAGCGGCAAAGTCATCGGCGCCGACCGTATCGCCGTGATGGCAGCGCTGAACATCACCCACGACCTGCTACACAAGGAAGAACGCCCGGATATCCAGGCCAGCGGTTCGACCCGCGAACAGGTGCGTGACCTGCTCGATCGTGTCGATCTGGTGCTCGCCACCGATCCGGACGTCACCAAGGGCTGATTCGCGCCGCCGCTTGCGGTATAATCCCCTCACTCCCTGGGGTGCTTGCCAGTTGGCGATGTCCCTGAGCCGATTTGCTATACCCTGGAGGTTGCACGTTGGGCTGGTGTGCATGTCCGCTAGACGGAAAGCCTTAAAGCCTACTGCATCTTCCACCTTGAACTTTCGGGTTCAAGGGCTAAGTCGACAGCGGCACATTCGGGGAGCCTGATTTCCAGTCCAATGCCGGTTTTGATACCGGCATTGGCGTTTTTACGGGTACGCTTCACGTATCCGCACTGTTGAAGCCCGAATACATGACCGAACCTGCGCTGCTCCCCCGCCCGCAACTTCGACGCATGCTGCGCAAGGCCCGCCGCGCACTGACCCCCAGCCAGCAGCGCCAGGCCGCTCGCGGGCTGTACAGGCAATTGGCCCAGCAACCGCTGTTCCGCCGCGCCAGACACATCTCGCTCTACTTGCCGACCGACGGTGAAATCGATCCACGCCTGTTGCTGCGTGCCGCACAGCGCCGGGGCAAGGCCACCTATCTGCCGGTCCTGAGCGCCTGGCCGCGAACCAAAATGGTGTTCCAGCGCATCCGACCCGGGGAAAAGCTCAAACCCAACCGCTTCCGCATTCTCGAACCACGGGCCAACCTCGCCCGGCAACGCAAGATCTGGGCGCTGGACCTGGTGTTGTTGCCCTTGGTGGGGTTTGACGATGTCGGCGGACGCTTGGGGATGGGCGGCGGTTTCTATGATCGGAGCCTGGCCTACCTGGCGCGACGAAACGACTGGCGCAAGCCGACGCTGTTGGGACTTGCCCATGAATGTCAGAAGGTGGGGCGATTGGCTCAGGCAAGCTGGGATGTGCCGCTACAAGGAACGGTGACGGACAAGGCCTGGTATTACGCAGGGTAGGCGCCACTTCGATCAGCGACGCCGAGGCAACAGGATCAGCGCTTGAAGGCTGTCGACTGTTGCTGCAATTGGGCGAGCTCGACTGGTGCATCGGTCTTGCTGGCCCACAGGCTTTGGGCATAGCCAGTGGTCACGACGCCAAGGCCAAACAAAATGACCAAAATCCATAGTAAATCCGGTTTGCGTTTCATCGATTACCCCCCAAAGGCATATCTACACGATGACAGCAGCGGTTTCCGTTTGTAGGCCGTGCAGCAGCGTCAAGCTTTAAAGGCCGGCATTTTGCGACAACGTGAACCGCTGCGCAAATGCTGACGTCAACCGACTGTCGGTTTGTCATAAAATTGCCGACAAGCTGCTCAATCACCACGCAAGGAGCAACAGACATGGCCTATTGGCTGATGAAATCCGAGCCCGACGAACTCTCGATCAAAGGACTGGAAAAGCTCGGTAAAGCGCGCTGGGACGGGGTTCGCAACTATCAGGCACGCAATTTCCTGCGGGCCATGGCGGTGGGGGACGAGTTCTTTTTCTATCATTCCAGCTGCCCTGAGCCTGGTATTGCCGGAATCGGCAAAATTATCGAAGCCGCGTATTCGGACCCGACGGCACTGGAGCCGCAGAGCCATTATTTTGACCCGAAGGCCACCCCGGACAAAAATGCCTGGAGCGCGATCGATGTCGCGCATGTCGAGACGTTTGTCCGGGTGTTGAAGCTGGATTACCTGAAGCAGCAGACGGCGCTGGCCGAGTTGCCGCTGGTGCAGAAAGGTTCGCGGCTGTCGGTGATGCCAGTAACCCCGGAGCAGTGGGCGGCGGTGATCGCTTTAAAACCTTGAGTCATTTATCGCCAAGACTGGCCTAATCGCGAGCAAGCTCGCTCCCACAGTGGATTTGTGTTGAAGCACAATCACATATCCATCACAGAACCCTGTGGGAGCGAGCTTGCTCGCGATKAGGCCGGCAGGAGCAGCGAAAAACTTACTGAATGATCAAGTTGTTGAACAACAAGTCCTCAACCACCGGCTTACCGGTTTCGTCGTTCATCACCTGCTGGGTCTGCTTCAACGCTTCCTGACGCAGCTTTTCCTTGGCCTCGACGTTGTTCATCGTCTCGGTAGTCTGCTGGGCGAACAGCGCGACCAATTGATTGCGGATCAAAGGCTCATTGGCCTTCACCGCTTTGGCCGCCTCGTCACCGGTCACCCGCAACGCCACATCGGCCTTGTAGACCTTCAGTTTCGGCGTGCCGTCCAGCCCGTAGTTACCCACGAACGGCGGGCTCAGGGTGATGTAACTGACCTTCGGAGCTGCATCCTCTTTGGCTTCTTCGGCCACCGCTGTCACAGGCAGAGACAGGGCCAGCATCAACATGATCCACGCTTTCAAAATTCGCTCCTTATCCGGTTTGCGGCCTAGCATAACGACCCGTCACGCCAGCACAAGCTTATGGCTGACTATCAGGGCCAGGCATGCTCGTTGACCCATCAACTCACACACCTACACTTATCGGCCATCACTCCCAAAGGAATAGCCCTGATGAAAGCCGTGCTGTGCAAAGCCTTCGGCCCTGCCGAATCGCTGGTGCTGGAAGACGTCGCCAGTCCTGTCGCGAAGAAGAATGAAATCCTGCTGGACGTGCACGCCGCCGGGGTCAACTTCCCCGACACGTTGATCATCGAGGGCAAATACCAATTCAAGCCGCCCTTCCCGTTCTCTCCGGGTGGCGAAGCGTCCGGTGTGGTCAGCGCCGTGGGCGAAAAGGTCAGCCACTTGAAAGTCGGTGACCGGGTCATGGCCCTGACCGGCTGGGGCAGCTTTGCCGAACAGGTCGTCGTGCCGGGCTACAACGTGTTGCCGATCCCGCCGTCCATGGACTTCAACACCGCCGCCGCCTTCAGCATGACCTACGGCACCTCGATGCACGCCCTCAAGCAGCGCGGCAACCTGCAACCTGGCGAAACCCTGCTGGTGCTTGGCGCCTCCGGCGGTGTCGGCCTGGCGGCGGTGGAAATCGGCAAAGCCATGGGCGCCCGGGTGATCGCCGCAGCCAGCAGCGCAGAGAAACTCGCCGTGGCCCAGGCCGCCGGCGCCGACGAACTGATCAACTACAGCGAAACCAGCCTGAAGGACGAAATCAAGCGCCTGACCGACGGCCAGGGCGCTGACGTGATCTACGATCCGGTAGGCGGCGACCTGTTCGACCAGGCCATCCGCGCCATCGCCTGGAACGGCCGCCTGCTGGTGGTCGGTTTTGCCAGTGGGCGCATTCCTGAGCTACCGGTGAACCTGGCCCTGCTCAAGGGCGCAGCAGTGCTCGGCGTGTTCTGGGGCTCGTTCGCCCAACGTCAGCCGCAAGACAACGCGGCGAACTTCCAGCAACTGTTCGGCTGGTTTGCCGAAGGCAAGTTGAAACCGCTGGTGTCGCGGGTTTATCCATTGAGCAATGCGGCGCAAGCCATCAATGATCTTGGCCAACGCAAGGCGGTCGGGAAGGTTGTTGTGCAGGTTCGCTGAGCGAGGCAAGCGATCTGAACTTCGAAAGACGTCATTCAGATCGCTTTTCATTGGCACGTAGATCAAAGCAACTGGCGAAGATCTTCAGGCAAAAAGCTCATGTGTTGCGAACCAGTCTCCAGTCAGGGCCGCGCGACATTCGCCTGGTCAGACTTCGATTTACAGCGCTTGAGCCGCGCCTCCAGATTCCGGTCTGGCATGGCGTGGCTGCGCAGGGCATGCGCGGTCTGCTCGACATAATCGCGAGTGGTTCCGTAGCGCCCGCAGGCGTTTTCGAACACATGGCTCAGAACATGGTCCGGCAAGTTGCCGGCATAACTGGGCAGGTGTCGCTCCAGCACAAAACCCAATGCCTGTACCTGGCTGCCATCTTCGAGACGGCAGTTGAGCCAGTGCGGGCGGTAGGAAGGGAATGGCATCTCGCGCTGCCAAAGTGCATAAAGCGATGCTTCGAGTTGCTCTTCGGGCAAGCGATAGGCGAAACCGCTGCAAGAACCGCCGCGATCCAGGCCAAACACCAGGCCGGGCATTTCCGGTGTGCCGCGATGTTCGTGGGACCACAGGTATAACCCGCGATGGTAGCCATGCACCCGGCCGCGAACCCGTTCAACCGCCGTGCATTCAGGTCGCCAGATCAGCGAACCATACGCAAACAGCCACACCGGCCCGCCCTTGTGGCGCGCCATGGTCGATTGCATCGAGCTGAGCAGTTGTTCGTGAGTGAGCTGCGGCCCCAGATCGAGCCGCGGAGGGTAAGCCAGATTCAAAAAAGCAGATTCAATGGCGCTCATGGCAACAGTTGTTCGGCCCCGCAAGCATTACAAAATGTAAACACTATTAATGTAATAGAACATATAGCAGTAAAGGTAAAACTAAAAGTGATAAAGGACGTTTACCTGACTGTCTATATACCCTAATGTCATTCTGCAAATATCTTAAATACCAGAATGAAATATGCATAAGCATTGAGTCCTTCCGGGAATAAAGCCGCCTGCCAGAAACGTCCTACTCCCCCTTCAGATTTGTCGCCTTCCGGCCTCCATCGGGCGTCGCGTATAACGGCCACACAGGCGCAAGCCAGACTGCCTTCACAGGGGGCCGCCGATGAAAAAACCATGGTTTTACGCAGTGCTGTCGATGGTCTTGGCGCCATTGGCGCTGGCACAGCATGCAAGCTCAAACGACACCGGTTCCTGGTATTTGCAGACCAGTGTTTATACGAAGCACTATTCGCCCGACCCCAGGCACAACAACAATCAGGATCTTATTGGTCTTGAACGTATCGATGCGTCCGATTGGCTGTTTGGCGCTGCCACTTTTCGCAATTCGTACAGTCAGCGCTCACATTATGTCTACGCGGGTAAACGCTACGAAAGCGCCTCCTATCCCGTGTATATCAAATTCACGGGCGGCCTGCTGGAAGGCTACCGTGGCAAACATAAGGACAAGATCCCCCTGAATCGCTTCGGGGTCGCACCGGCGATCATCCCCTCACTGGGCACACATTACGGTCCGGTGGCAGCCGAGCTGGTGTTGCTCGGCTTCAACGCCGCCATGGTGACCACTGGCGTGCGCTTCTGACCCCTCGCTGACCTACGAGCGTGGTGCGTAGGCAAAAACGTCGGCACGCATCTGATGCGCATCCATTCCCGCTTCCACCAGCGCATCCAGCGTGCCGTAGACCATGGCCGGAGAGCCGCTGGCGTACACGTGCAGCGGCTTGAGGTCAGGGAAGTCTTCACAGACCGCTTCATGCAACATGCCGCAACGCCCTTCCCAGTTGCATTGATCGCTGACGACCTTGTGCAGGAACAGATTGGGCAGCTTCAGCCATTCGTCCCAATGCTCGACTTGATAAAAGTCTTCTGGACGACGCACGCCCCAATACAGGTGCACCGGATGTTTGAAACCCGAGGCCCGGCAATGTTCGATCAGGCCATGGATCTGGCCCATGCCGGTGCCAGCGGCGATCAGCACGAGAGGACCGTCCGGCAACTCTTCCAGGTGGGTATCGCCAAACGGCAACTCGACCCGCACCATGCTGTTGCGCTGAAGCTGTTCGATCAGACCCAGCGCACTGGATTCGCGCGCCAGCACGTGGATTTCCAGGTCGCGTCCCGCATGCGGTGCCGAGGCGAGGGAGAAGGCGGACTTTTCGCCGTTCTCGCGTTCGATCATCAGGTACTGACCGGCGTGGTAGCGTGGCGGTTTACCGGCCGGAGCCCGCAGACGCACGCGCCAGGTGTCGCCGCCCACGTCCTTGCACTCAATGACCTGACACGACACGCTGCGCACCGGCAGTTCTCCCAAGGCGAGCACGCCATCCCACAGCACGATGCAGTCTTCCAGCGGCTCCGCTATGCAAGTGTAGAACTCGCCATGATCACGCACATTGCCGGCCTGCTCGACCCGCCCTTCCACCAGCAGCGCGGCGCACACGTGGCAATTGCCGTTGCGGCAGCTTTGCGGGCATTCGTAGCCCAGACGTCGTGCGCCATCGAGAATCCGCTCGCCGGGCAATATCTCAAGCACTGCTCCGGAGGGCTGCAAGGTTACACGCATCAATCTATTCCTAACTGATTCCAGATGGCATCGATCCGCTGGGTCACGGCATCGTCCTTGACGATGACCCTGCCCCACTCGCGGGTGGTTTCGCCCGGCCATTTATGTGTGGCATCGAGGCCCATTTTCGAACCCAGGCCGGACACCGGCGAAGCGAAGTCCAGGTAGTCGATCGGCGTGTTGTCGATCATCACCGTGTCGCGCTTGGGATCCATGCGCGTGGTGATGGCCCAGATCACGTCGTTCCAGTCCCGGGCGTTGATATCGTCGTCGGTGACGATAACGAACTTGGTGTACATGAACTGTCGCAAAAACGACCAGACACCCAGCATTACCCGCTTGGCGTGGCCCGGATACGACTTCTTCATGGTCACGATGGCCATGCGGTACGAGCAGCCTTCGGGCGGCAAGTAGAAATCGGTGATCTCCGGGAACTGCTTCTGCAGGATCGGCACGAACACTTCGTTCAGCGCAACGCCGAGAATCGCCGGTTCATCCGGTGGACGGCCGGTGTAGGTGCTGTGGTAGATCGGTTTGATCCGGTGGGTGATGCGCTCGACGGTGAATACCGGGAAGCTGTCGACTTCGTTGTAGTAACCGGTGTGGTCGCCGTACGGGCCTTCATCGGCCATTTCGCCCGGATGGATCACGCCTTCGAGGATGATTTCGGCGGTGGCCGGCACTTGCAGGTCATTGCCGCGGCATTTCACCAGCTCGGTGCGGTTGCCGCGCAACAGGCCGGCGAAAGCGTATTCGGAAAGGCTGTCGGGAACCGGAGTCACGGCACCAAGGATGGTTGCCGGGTCCGCGCCCAATGCCACAGATACCGGGAACGGCTGGCCGGGATGCTTCTCGCACCATTCGCGGTAATCCAGCGCGCCGCCACGATGGCTCAGCCAGCGCATGATGACCTTGTTGCGACCGATCACTTGCTGACGATAGATGCCGAGGTTCTGGCGATCCTTGTTCGGGCCTTTGGTGACGGTCAGGCCCCAGGTGATCAACGGGCCAACGTCGCCCGGCCAGCAGGTCTGCACCGGCAACATGGCCAGGTCGACGTCGTCGCCTTCGATGACCACTTCCTGGCACACCGCGTCCTTGACGACTTTCGGCGCCATCGAAATGATCTTGCGGAAGATCGGCAGCTTGGACCAGGCATCCTTCAAGCCTTTCGGCGGCTCGGGTTCCTTGAGGAACGCCAGCAGCTTGCCGATTTCGCGCAGTTCGCTGACTGCCTCGGCGCCCATGCCCAATGCCACGCGCTCGGGGGTGCCGAACAGGTTGCCGAGCACGGGAATGTCATAACCGGTGGGTTTTTCGAAAAGCAGGGCCGGACCCTTGGCGCGCAAGGTGCGGTCGCAGACCTCGGTCATTTCCAGTACTGGGGACACCGGAACCTGGATGCGCTTGAGTTCACCGCGCTGTTCCAGGCCGCTGATAAAGTCGCGCAAGTCGCGATACTGCATGCGTGAGCCTCGTGTTGGCCGTGGCGTTCGGGGCAGGCAGTTTAGCGCCGAACCCTTCGGTTCAGAACCACGAACTGCCACCTGATCAAAAATCGGATAGCAAAAAGCCGGGTTTCCCCGGCTTTTTGTGCCTGCTCGACTTACTTGCGCTTCATCGACAGGAAGAACTCATCGTTGGTCTTGGTCGTTTTCAGCTTGTCGACCAGGAACTCGATGGCAGCGATTTCATCCATCGGGTGCAGCAGCTTGCGCAGAATCCACATGCGCTGCAGCTCGTCGTCGGCGGTCAGCAACTCTTCGCGGCGGGTGCCGGAACGGTTGATGTTGATGGCCGGGAACACGCGCTTTTCAGCGATACGACGATCCAGCGGCAGCTCCATGTTGCCGGTGCCTTTGAATTCCTCGTAGATCACTTCGTCCATCTTCGAGCCGGTTTCAACCAGCGCGGTGGCGATGATGGTCAGCGAGCCGCCTTCTTCGATGTTCCGCGCGGCGCCGAAGAAACGCTTCGGTTTCTCCAGGGCGTGGGCATCGACACCACCGGTCAGTACCTTGCCGGAGCTCGGGATCACGGTGTTGTAGGCGCGAGCCAGACGGGTGATGGAGTCGAGCAGGATCACCACGTCTTTCTTGTGCTCGACCAGGCGCTTGGCCTTCTCGATCACCATTTCGGCAACCTGCACGTGGCGGGTTGGCGGCTCGTCGAACGTCGAGGCAACCACTTCGCCGCGCACGGTGCGCTGCATTTCGGTCACTTCTTCCGGACGTTCGTCGATCAGCAGCACGATCAGGTGAACTTCAGGATTGTTACGCGCGATGTTCGCGGCAATGTTCTGCAGCATGATCGTCTTGCCCGCTTTCGGCGGTGCAACGATCAGGCCGCGCTGGCCTTTACCGATCGGGGCGCACAGGTCGATGACTCGACCGGTCAAGTCTTCGGTGGAACCGTTGCCGGCTTCCATCTTCATGCGCACGGTCGGGAACAGCGGGGTCAGGTTCTCGAAGAGAATCTTGTTTTTCGCGTTTTCCGGACGGTCGAAGTTGATGGTGTCGACCTTGAGCAACGCGAAATAACGCTCGCCTTCCTTCGGAGGACGGATCTTGCCAACGATGGTGTCACCGGTGCGCAAGTTGAAACGACGGATCTGGCTCGGCGAGACGTAGATATCGTCCGGACCGGCGAGATAGGAAGCGTCAGCGGAGCGCAGGAAGCCGAAGCCGTCCTGGAGAATCTCCAGCACGCCATCACCGGAGATTTCCTCACCGCTTTTCGCGTGCTTCTTGAGCAGGGAGAAAATCACGTCCTGCTTGCGCGAACGGGCCATATTTTCTATGCCCATCTGTTCGGCCAATTCGAGCAGTTCGGTAATCGGCTTTTGCTTGAGTTCAGTCAGATTCATATAGGAATGACGTAATCATTTATGGAGGGGGGAAATTAAGCTTTTGGCTTAATGAGGCCGCGCCGCGGAGAAGGCGACAGGATCGCGTACTTATTCGAAAAGGAGTGCGTCGGCGACGGCTAGCAGGGGGCAATGGAGAAACCAGTGCGGGGCCGAATGTACCACCTGAGTTTAGGAGCGTCTAGCCCTGAATACGCAAAAAGCCCCGCTATTTGCGGGGCTTATTCAGGACACTTTGCGGCGACGCTTAGATGTTGGCGTCGAGGAAAGCAGCCAGTTGCGACTTCGACAGTGCGCCGACCTTGGTCGCTTCAACGTTGCCGTTCTTGAACAGCATCAGGGTCGGGATACCGCGCACGCCGTGCTTGGCCGGGGTTTCCTGGTTTTCGTCGATGTTCAGCTTGGCAACGGTCAGCTTGCCTTTGTAGGTCTCGGCAATTTCGTCCAGAACAGGAGCGATCATTTTGCAAGGGCCGCACCACTCAGCCCAGTAATCGACCAGTACAGCGCCTTCAGCCTTGAGTACGTCGGCCTCGAAGCTAGCGTCGCTAACGTGTTTGATAAGATCGCTGCTCATGGAATTCTCCAGGGTTGTAAGCAAAAAAACGTGGCCCATCATAGCCGCCCTTCCCTCGTTCAGGAAGGTGCAGTTGATTGACTCTCGCTATGGTGTTCCATGAGTTTGGGTATAGCCCAGGTCACGCCGTGGCGGGAGCGACGAAGGCGATTCCAGTGCGCAACGCCGCGTTACGCACATGCTCGTGCATGGCTTTCTGCGCGGCGCCAGAGGCTCGGCGCGCCAGCGCGCGAAGGATCTTGCGGTGTTCCTGCCAGGTTTCCATGGCCCGTTCGGCCCGGATGAACGGTAGCTTCTGACTCTCCAGGAAGATGTCGGCACTGGCAGTCAGGATACTCAGCATCGCCTGATTGCCGCTGGCCAGCAGGATGCGTCGGTGGAATTCAAAGTCCAGCCGCGCCGCCGCTTCGAAATCGGCGGCTTTCAGTTCGTTGCGCATGGCGGCGACATTGTCTTGCAGCGCATCGAGTTCATCGGTGCTCAAGGTCACGGCCGCCAGCCCCGCGGCAAACCCCTCCAGCGCGTAGCGCAACTGGAAGATATCCAGCGGCGAAGCCTGCGCCGCGAACGGCCAGCCTGGCGCTGCTTCGCCTCGCGGCAGCTCCACCGGCGCCTGCACGAACACGCCCTTGCCCGGCTGGATGCTGATCACGCCCAGCGCACTCAACGATGACAACGCCTCGCGCAACGACGCCCGACTAACTCCCAATTGCACCGCCAGGTCCCGTTGCGAGGGCAAGGCATCCCCCGGTCCGAAGCCCTGCTCGGTAATCAGTTTGCGGATGGCCTGCAGCGCCACTTCAGGTACGGCACGGGAGATCGAATTCATGGTTTTCCAAACGAACCAGGACAATGTGCGCTCAGTTGTAAAGCTATTCACTACGCCCGGCAAGTCGTGCCCCATGGGGGTTCGACAATTTTCCTGGCTGCGCTATCGGGGTGCGAAATACAACCTGACTGTTCAGACCAGTAAGACCGTTCCGCACCAGCAAAACCGCGCTCTGGCGCCCCCAAAACCCTAAGTTGGCATGGCCCATGCTCTGTCGATCCGCAGAAATCACTCCTCGTCGATTCGGAGATTTGCCATGACCCAGCGTTACCGCGCCCTCCTCGCTGCCCTGTTTGCCAGCCTGCTGTTGAGCCAGGTCCCCGCCCACGCCGACGGTCTGGACGATGTGGTCAAGCGCGGCGTCCTCAAGGTCGCCGTGCCCCAGGACTTCCCGCCCTTCGGCTCGGTCGGCCCGGACATGCAACCCCGGGGACTCGACATCGACACCGCGAAACTGCTGGCCGACCAACTCAAGGTCAAACTCGAACTGACCCCGGTCAACAGCACCAACCGCATCCCGTTCCTCACCACCGGCAAGGTCGACCTGGTGATCTCCAGCCTCGGCAAGAACCCGGAACGCGAAAAAGTCATCGACTTCTCCCGCGCCTACGCGCCGTTCTACCTCGCCGTGTTCGGCCCGCCAGACGCCAATGTCAAAGGTCTGGACGATCTCAAGGGCAAGACCATCAGCGTCACCCGCGGCGCCATCGAAGACATTGAGCTGACCAAGGTCGCCCCCGAAGGCGTGACCATCAAGCGCTTCGAAGACAACAACTCGACCATCGCCGCGTATCTCGCGGGCCAGGTCGACCTGATCGCCAGCGGCAACGTGGTGATGGTGGCGATCAGCGAGAAAAGTCCGAAACGCGTGCCAGCGCTGAAAGTGAAGCTCAAGGATTCGCCGGTCTACGTCGGCGTGAACAAGAACGAGCCGGCGCTGCTGGATAAGGTCAACCAGATCCTCATCACCGCCAAGAGCGACGGCGCACTGGAGAAAAACGCCCTGACCTGGCTGAAAGAACCGCTGCCGGCCGATCTCTGATTCGGCGCGCTGGAGACGTTTTATGGCTTATCAGTTCGATTTCCTGCCGGTGGTGAACAACACCGACCTGTTGCTGCGTGGTGCATTGTTCACCCTTGAGCTGACAGCGATCGGCGCTGTGCTCGGCGTGGGGCTGGGCATCGTCGGGGCGCTGGTGCGAGCGTGGAACATCCGGCCTTTCGCGGGGATTTTCGCGGTCTATGTCGAGTTGATCCGCAACACACCATTTCTGGTGCAGTTGTTTTTCATCTTCTTCGGTTTGCCGTCCCTGGGCGCGCAGATCTCCGAATGGCAGGCGGCGGTGTTGGCGATGGTCATCAACCTCGGCGCCTATTCCACCGAGATCATCCGCGCCGGCATCCAGGCGATTCCCCGAGGCCAGCTGGAAGCCGCGGCGGCACTGGCGATGACGCGCTTCGAAGCGTTCCGCCATGTGGTGCTGCTGCCAGCATTGGGCAAAGTCTGGCCGGCGCTGAGTAGCCAGATCATCATCGTCATGCTCGGCTCGGCGGTGTGTTCGCAGATCGCCACCGAAGAGCTGAGTTTCGCTGCCAACTTCATTCAATCGCGCAACTTTCGCGCTTTTGAAACCTACGCCCTGACCACGCTGCTGTACCTGTGCATGGCGCTACTGATCCGCCAGTTGCTGAACTGGATAGGCCACCGCTTCATTGCAAGGAGCAGCCGATGAGCGACTTCACCTTCTGGGACATCGTGCGCAACCTGCTCATGGGCCTGCAATGGACGCTGGCGCTGTCGCTGGTGGCGTTCATTGGTGGCGGGCTGATCGGCTTGCTGATCATGGTCATGCGCATTTCGAAAAAGTCATTGCCGCGCAGTTTCGCCCGCACTTACATCGAACTGTTCCAGGGCACGCCGCTGTTGATGCAGCTGTTCCTGGTGTTTTTCGGCGTGGCGCTGGCCGGGCTGGAGATTTCGCCGTGGATGGCGGCCGCAATCGCGCTGACGCTGTTCACCAGTGCTTACCTGGCGGAGATCTGGCGCGGTTGCGTCGAGTCGATTCCCAACGGCCAATGGGAGGCTTCGTCGAGCCTGGCGTTGAATCCGTTGGAGCAGTTGCGCTACGTGATCCTGCCGCAAGCCCTGCGTATCGCCGTGGCGCCGACGGTGGGCTTCTCCGTGCAAGTGATCAAAGGCACCGCCGTCACCTCGATCATCGGTTTCACCGAACTGACCAAGACCGGCGGCATGCTCGCCAACGCCACCTTCGAACCCTTCATGGTCTACGGCCTCGTCGCTCTCGGCTATTTCCTGCTCTGTTATCCCTTGTCGCTCAGTGCGCGCTACCTGGAAAGGAGACTGCATGCCTCTGCTTAGAATTTCCGCCCTGCATAAATACTACGGCGATCACCATGTGCTCAAAGGCATCGACCTGAGCATCGAGGAAGGCCAGGTGGTGGCGATCATCGGCCGTAGTGGTTCGGGCAAATCCACCCTGCTGCGCACCCTCAACGGCTTGGAGTCGATCAACGACGGCGTGATCGAAGTCGACGGCGAATACCTCGACGCTGCCCGTGCCGATCTGCGCAGCCTGCGGCAGAAGGTCGGCATGGTGTTTCAGCAGTTCAACCTGTTCCCGCACCTGACCGTGGGCGAAAACGTCATGCTCGCGCCGCAAGTGGTGCAAAAAGTACCGAAAGCCAAGGCCGCCGAACTGGCGCGACAAATGCTGGAACGGGTCGGGCTGGGGGAAAAGTTCGATGCCTTCCCGGATCGGCTGTCCGGTGGCCAGCAACAGCGGGTGGCGATTGCCCGTGCCCTGGCGATGTCGCCGAAAGTGCTGCTGTGCGATGAAATCACCTCAGCCCTGGACCCGGAGCTGGTCAATGAAGTACTGAGCGTGGTCCGGCAACTGGCCAGGGAAGGCATGACACTGATCATGGTCACCCACGAAATGCGCTTCGCCCGGGAAGTTGGGGACAAGCTGGTGTTCATGCACCTGGGCAAGGTGCATGAGGTTGGGGATCCGAAAGTACTGTTCGCCAACCCGCAGACGGCGGAGCTGGCGAATTTCATTGGTACTGTGGAAGCGACAGTCTGAAAGTTCTTGAGGGCCTGTGATGGCCCCATCGCGGGCAAGCCCGCTCCCACAGGGTTCTATGTTGGAACAGGATTGTGTGTCCGACGCAAAAACCGGTGGGAGCGAGCTTGCTCGCGATTGACCGCGCAGCGGTCACCGACTTTGCTGCACTGGATCAAGGCATTGAACACTGTGCGTTGGCGCCAGCCCTTGATCGTGGCACGATGTCGAGGTTATCGACCGAGACTCCTGACCATGCCGCAATCCCAAGCCAAGAATCTGTCCCTGATCGCCGCAATCGACCTGGGCTCCAACAGCTTTCACATGGTCGTGGCCAAGGCCCAGAACGGTGAAATCCGTATTCTCGAACGTCTCGGGGAGAAGGTTCAACTGGCCGCCGGCATCGACGAAGAACGCCATCTCAGCGAAGAATCCATGCAGCGCGGGCTCGACTGTCTCAAGCGCTTCGCCCAACTGATCAGCGGTATGCCCACCGGCGCCGTTCGCATCGTCGGCACCAACGCCTTGCGTGAAGCCCGCAACCGCGCCGACTTCATCCGTCGCGCCGAAGAAATCCTCGGCCACCCGGTGGAAGTCATTTCCGGTCGTGAAGAAGCGCGCCTGATCTACCTCGGCGTGTCCCACACCCTCGCCGATACCCCGGGCAAGCGCCTGGTGGCCGACATCGGCGGCGGCAGTACCGAATTCATCATTGGCCAGCGCTTCGAACCGCTGCTGCGCGAAAGCCTGCAGATGGGTTGCGTCAGCTACACCCAACGCTATTTCAAGGACGGCAAGATCACCCCGGCCCGTTACGCCCAGGCGTACACCGCGGCGCGGCTGGAGATCATGAGCATCGAGCACGCCTTGCACCGCCTGACCTGGGATGAAGCCATCGGTTCCTCGGGCACCATCCGCGCCATCGGTCTGGCGCTGAAGGCTGGCGGCCACGGCACCGGCGAGGTCAATGCCGAAGGCCTGGCCTGGCTCAAGCGCAAACTGATCAAGCTGGGCGATGTCGAGAAAATCGATTTCGAAGGAATCAAACCGGATCGCCGGGCGATTTTCCCGGCCGGCCTGGCGATCCTCGAAGCGATCTTCGATGCCCTCGAACTGCAACGCATGGATCACTGCGAAGGCGCCCTGCGCGAAGGCGTGCTCTATGACCTGCTGGGCCGCCATCATCACGAAGACGTGCGCGAGCGCACCCTCACTTCGCTGATGGAGCGCTACCACGTCGATCAAGAGCAAGCGGTACGGGTCGAGCGCAAGGCGCTGCATGCGTTCGATCAGGTGGCCGCGGACTGGGATCTGGAAGACGGCGTCTGGCGCGAACTGCTCGGCTGGGCGGCCAAGGTCCATGAAGTGGGCCTGGACATCGCTCACTACCAGTACCACAAGCACGGCGCCTACCTGATCGAGCACTCCGACCTCGCCGGGTTCTCCCGCGAAGACCAGTTGATGCTCGCGCTACTGGTGCGCGGCCATCGTCGCAACATTCCCAAGGACAAGTTCGCCGAGTTCGGCGATGACGGCACCAAGCTGATTCGCCTGTGCGTGCTGCTGCGATTTGCGATCCTGTTCCACCACATCCGTGGCACCCAGCAAATGCCCCAGGTGGAACTGAACGCCTATGGCAACAGCCTGGAAGTGGTGTTCCCGGACAACTGGCTGGACGAAAACCAGCTGACCCAGGCCGACTTCGCCATCGAAGCGGAATGGCTCACTCGCGTCGATATTGTGCTGAACGCACGCTGAAATTGAAAAAGGCCTTCTTCGGAAGGCCTTTTTTGTATTCGAGATTCTGCAGACACAGCTAAACCTGTAGGAGCGAGCCTGCTCGCGATGGCGTCGGATCAGCCAACATTGATGTCAACTGACACTCCGCTATCGCGAGCAGGCTCGCTCCTACAGGGTATATGCGTTACCGGACGGCCAGGATCGGACTACCCAAACGCTCCAGTAACGTAGCCTGGGCGCTGCGCGGGTTCTGGTTGCCGGTCGGCGTGTTACGGACATAACGACCGTCCGACTGCAGACTCCAGCTGTGGGTGTTATCGGTCAGATACAACTCCAGTTCTTTCTTGACCCGCATGATCAGCTTCTTGCCTTCCACCGGGAAGCAAGTCTCGACGCGCTTGTCGAGATTGCGCTCCATCCAGTCGGCACTGGACAGGAACATCTGCTCGTCACCGCCATTGAGGAAGTAGAAGACCCGGGTGTGCTCCAGGAAGCGGCCAATGATCGAACGCACGTGGATGTTGTGGGAAACCCCGGTGATACCCGGCCGCAGGCAGCACATGCCACGCACCACCAGATCGATGCGCACGCCTGACTGGCTGGCCTTGTACAGCGCGCGGATGATCTTCGGATCGGTCAGCGAGTTGAATTTGGCGATGATGTGCGCCGGTTTGCCGTCGAGGGCGAACTGGGTCTCGCGGGCAATCATGTCGAGCATGCCCTTTTTCAGGGTGAACGGCGCATGCAGCAACTTCTTCATGCGCAGCGTCTTACCCATGCCGATCAACTGGCTGAACAGTTTGCCAACGTCTTCGCACAAGGCATCGTCGGAGGTCAGCAGGCTGTAGTCGGTGTACAGGCGGGCGTTGCCGGCGTGGTAGTTACCCGTGCCGAGGTGCGCGTAACGCACGATCTCGCCGGCCTCGCGGCGCAGGATCAGCATCATCTTGGCGTGGGTCTTGAAGCCGACCACGCCATAGATGACCACTGCACCGGCCGCTTGCAGACGGCTGGCCAGTTGCAGGTTGGATTCTTCGTCGAACCGCGCACGCAGTTCGATCACCGCCGTGACTTCCTTGCCGTTACGCGCCGCATCCACCAGCGCATCGACGATTTCCGAGTTGGCGCCGGAACGGTACAGCGTCTGGCGCACCGCCAATACGTGCGGGTCCTTGGCGGCCTGGCGCAGCAGGTCGACCACCGGGGTGAACGACTCGAACGGGTGCAGCAGCAGGATGTCCTGCTTGCTGATCACGCTGAAAATGTTCTCGCTGTTTTGCAGCAGTTTCGGAATCTGCGGGGTGAACGGCAGGTATTGCAGCTCGCGCTGGCTGTCGAGGCCAGTGATGCTGAACAGCCGCGTCAGGTTCACCGGACCGTTGACCTGATACAACTCGGTCTCGCTCAGGTTGAACTGCTTGAGCAGGTAGTCGGACAGGTGTTTCGGGCAAGTGTCAGCCACTTCCAGGCGCACCGCATCGCCGTAGCGACGGGAGAACAGTTCGCCGCGCAAGGCGCGGGCCAGGTCTTCGACGTCTTCGGAATCCAGCGCCAGGTCGGCGTTCCGGGTCAGGCGGAACTGGTAGCAGCCCTTGACCTTCATCCCCTGAAACAGGTCATCGGCGTGGGCGTGGATCATCGACGACAGGAACACATAGTTGTCGCCTGCGCCGCCGACTTCTTCCGGCACCTTGATGATGCGCGGCAGCAGGCGTGGCGCCGGGATGATCGCCAGGCCGGAATCGCGGCCAAAGGCGTCGATGCCCTCGAGCTCGACGATGAAGTTCAGGCTCTTGTTCACCAGCAACGGGAACGGGTGCGTCGGGTCGAGGCCGATTGGAGTGATGATCGGTGCGATCTCGTCGCGGAAATAACGACGCACCCAGGTCTTGAGCTTGGTCGTCCAGTAGCGGCGACGGATGAAGCGGACCTGATGTTTTTCCAGCTCCGGCAACAGAATGTCGTTGAGGATCGCGTACTGGCGATCGACGTGACCGTGAACCAGTTCACTGATGCGGGCCAGGGCCTGGTGCGGTTGCAGACCATCGGCGCCAGCCTGTTCACGGGCGAAGGTGATCTGCTTCTTCAGGCCGGCGACACGAATTTCGAAGAACTCGTCCAGGTTGCTGGAGAATATCAGCAGAAACTTCAGCCGCTCCAGCAACGGGTAGGACTCGTCCAGCGCCTGCTCCAGCACGCGGATGTTGAACTGCAGTTGCGAGAGCTCGCGGTGGATGTACAGGCTGCTGTCATCCAGACCGGGAATGGCCACCGCCGGCGCTGGCGCAGCGGCAGCGGTTTCGACGACCGCCGCGGGCGGAGCTGGCTCCAGCTCCGGCGGGGTCTCGTCGACCTGCTCCACCACGGGTTGAGCGTCTTTAACGGCAACTTCAGTGAGTACTTCGGTATTCATCGAATGTTCCTGGGAGGGCTATTTCTGCTCTCGTAACAATTGAGCGGCACGAACGGCAAAGTACGTCAGGATGCCATCTGCCCCTGCACGTTTGAAAGCGGTCAGGGACTCGAGGATAACCCCTTCGCTCAACCAGCCATTCTGGATTGCCGCCATGTGCATGGCGTATTCGCCGCTGACTTGATAAACAAACGTCGGCACTTTGAATTCTTCTTTTACCCGGCACAGGATGTCCAGGTACGGCATGCCTGGCTTGACCATGACCATGTCTGCACCTTCTGACAAGTCCGCCGCCACTTCGTGCAGGGCTTCGTTGCTGTTGGCCGGGTCCATCTGATAGGAGGCCTTGTTGGCCTTGCCCAGGTTCAGCGCCGAACCGACCGCATCGCGGAACGGGCCATAATAGGCGCTGGCGTACTTGGCCGAGTAGGCCATGATCCGCACGTTGACGTGACCTGCCACCTCGAGGGCTTCGCGGATCGCCTGGATGCGGCCGTCCATCATGTCCGATGGCGCCACGACCTGGGCGCCGGCTTCGGCATGGGACAGGGCTTGCCTGACCAGTGCGTCGACGGTGATGTCGTTCTGCACGTAGCCTTCTTCATCAAGAATGCCGTCCTGGCCGTGGGTAGTGAACGGGTCCAGGGCGACGTCGGTGATCACGCCCAGCTCAGGGAATTGCGCACGCAGCGCACGGGTCGCGCGTTGGGCGATGCCTTGCGGGTTCCACGCTTCGGCGGCGTCCAGCGACTTGAGCTCCGAGGGTGTTACCGGGAACAGCGCCAGCGCCGGAATCCCCAGTTCGACCCACTTGGCTGCCTCTTCCAGCAACAGGTCAATGGTCAGGCGTTCGACGCCCGGCATCGAGGCCACCGCTTCGCGACGGTTTTCACCATCCAGCACGAATACAGGCAGGATCAGATCATCGACGGTCAGGACATTTTCACGGACCAGACGACGCGAGAAGTCGTCACGACGGTTGCGGCGCAGGCGGGTTGCGGGGAACAAACGATTGGCGGGGGTAAAGCTCACGGCAGACTCCTGAGCCCGCAGACGTGCGAGCGTGACAGTTATAAGCGGCCATTATGACGAACGTGTGACAGTTATGTGCACGCTGCGACAGGTAGCCGCATTCCATTGTCCTTGTAGGAAATGTTCACGTCGAGACACATTTGGACACTTTCCTGAATGTGTCCGAAGGGTTAGGCTGCGCGTTCATTTCGCCAGCACCCAGACAATGCTCCAACAATTTCTGCATGACTTCGGCTATTTTGCCCTTTTCCTAGGCACGTTCTTCGAAGGCGAAACCATTCTGGTACTCGCGGGCTTCCTCGCGTTCCGTGGATACATGGACATCAACCTGGTGGTGGTCGTGGCCTTCTTCGGCAGCTATGCCGGCGACCAACTGTGGTATTTCCTGGGGCGCAAGCACGGGCGCAAGTTGCTGGCGCGCAAACCGCGCTGGCAAATGATGGGCGACCGGGCGCTGGAACACATTCGCAAGCATCCGGACATCTGGGTGCTGAGCTTCCGCTTCGTCTACGGTTTGCGTACGGTGATGCCGGTGGCCATCGGGCTGTCAGGCTATCCGCCGGGCCGTTATCTGCTGCTCAACGGAATTGGCGCGGCGATCTGGGCCGCCGCATTGGCGGCGGCCGCGTACCATTTCGGCGCCGTGCTCGAAGGCATGCTCGGCAGTGTGAAGAAGTACGAACTCTGGGTACTCGGTGCCCTGTTGGCCCTGGGCTTCGTGTTGTGGCTGCGCCGGCGCTTCAAGAATGCCCGCCTGGCCAAGCAGGTCTATGCCGACGAACAAGCCCTGAAAGCTGCACAGACCAATACCGAAGGCCCTACGACGCCAACCGAGTGATGCGGTTCCTGCAACAGTAGAGACCGATGCCGCTGAACAGGCTGTAACTGAGCAGGCCGACCCAGCCCACCGCGCTGGCCGGCCACAACCCCACCATCGGGGCCAGCCATACCAATGGCAGATTCGACGCCAGCCGCACCCACTCCAGCTTCAACGCCCACGGGCGACTCTCCAGGGCCACGCCCAGCACAAACAGACCGAACGCCACCACCCCCCAGCCCAACATCAGGGCGGCGACTGGCAGTTTCGGCTCAAGATTCATCAAGTAGCTGCCCAGCGCGATGTAGGCGCAGAACTGCAACAAGACGTAGAGCTGCTGACGCCCGTCCAGCGGCACCTCGAATTTGCGGAACTGGCTCAGGTCCGGCTTGTTCACCGGGTATTTGGCCGCCACGTCCGCCGGGCGCCAACCGGTGCGCATGAACCAGATCCGCAGCTTGTCCCAGGTGCTCTCGGCACGCCGCGCATCTGCCCATAACTGCGCGTAGAACTGCACGTTCGCCCACACAGGATTCCAGCTCGCCAGCGGCGTGGTCACGCCGAAAATCACCGGCTCGTTGTCGTCTTCTTCCTGGAACGAGCCGAACAGACGGTCCCAGATAATGAACACGCCGCCGTAGTTGCGATCCATGTAGAGAGCGTTCTGTGCATGGTGAGCCCGATGATTGGATGGCGTGACAAAGAACCATTCGAACCAGCCGAGCTTGGGAATGTGCCGGGTGTGCACCCAGAATTGGTACAGCAGGTTCAGCGCCGCGACGCTGACGAACACCAGCAGCGGCACGCCGAACACCGCCATCGGCAGATAGAAAATCCAGCTCAGCAGGAATCCGGTACTGGTCTGGCGCAACGCCGTGGACAGGTTGTAGTCCTCACTCTGGTGATGCACCGAATGGGCGGCCCAGAGGATGTTGCGCTCGTGGCCCATGCGGTGCAGCCAGTAGTAGCAGAAGTCATAGAAGACAAAGGCGAACACCCAGACCCACACACTGTCGACCGACAGTTCGAACAGCGCCAGGTACTTGAGGGCGAACGCGTAGGTCACCAGCCCCACGCCTTTGGTCAGCAACCCCGTGGTGGTCGACAGCACGCCGGTGCTGATGCTGTTGATCGCGTCCGCCACCCGATAATTACTTACCCCGCGCCAACGGTCGGCCAGCAGTTCGACGGCGATCAGCACAAAGAAAAACGGCACCGCATACAGAATGAAGTCCATGACGCGCCCTGACCGGAATCTTGAGGACAGATGCTATGTGTAGCCGTGAATTAACCCTATGGCAACGAGTGACAAATTAGTGGACATTTAACGCCATGAATCTGGAGAAAAGCCCATGAGCAAAAAAGTTGCAGTGATCCTTTCCGGTTGTGGCGTGTACGACGGCGCCGAGCTCCACGAGAGCGTCATCACCCTGCTGCGTCTGGACCAGCGCGGTGCCCAGGTGCAGTGTTTCGCACCGAACATCGCGCAGTTGCATGTGATCAATCACCTGACCGGCGAAGAAATGCCCGAATCGCGCAACGTGCTGGTGGAGTCGGCACGGATAGCCCGGGGCAACATCAAGGATATCCGTGACGCGAACGTCGATGAGTTCGATGCGCTGATCGTGCCCGGCGGCTTCGGCTCGGCCAAGAACCTGTCCAACTTCGCCATCGAAGGTGCTGGCTGCACCGTTCAACCGGATGTCCTGGCACTGACCGAAGCCTTTGCCGAGGCCGGCAAGCCGGTGGGGTTGATGTGTATCTCCCCAGCCCTGGCGGCAAAGATCTACGGCCCCGGCGTCACCTGCACCATCGGCAATGACACCGACACCGCTGCCGCGATGAACAAGATGGGCGCCACCCATGCCGATTGCGCGGTCAGTGACATCGTCGAGGACAAGGCACGCAAACTGGTGAGCACACCGGCTTACATGCTGGCGCAATCGATCAGTGAGGTGGCGTCCGGCATCAACAAACTCGTGGACCGCGTGCTCGAACTGACCCACGAAAACGATGCCTGACACGGTTCAAAAATGTGGGAGCGAGCTTGGTCCGGGCGGCGTTCCGACGATGGGGCCAGCACATTCAACATTGATGTTGTCTGTAAGTCCGCTATCGCGAGCAAGCYCGCTCCCACAGGGTCCACCACTGGTCTTAAGATTTGCGCGCCAAACGAGTGAGAATCCGGTCCAGCGCATTGGCAAACGCGTGCTTCTCACGTTCGCCAAAGGGTGCCGGTCCACCGCCCATTTGCCCCTGTTCGCGCAAATCGGTGAACAGGTTGCGCACCGCCAGCCGCTCTCCCATGTTCTGCGCATCAAACTCCTTGCCCCGCGGATCGAGCGCCGCCACGCCCTTCTTCACCAGACGATCGGCCAGCGGCACATCGCTACAGATCACCAGCTCACCGGGCACCGCGTGTTCCACCAGATAATCGTCCGCCGCATCCGGACCGCTCGGCACCACGATCAACTTGACCAGTGCCAGCCCCGGTTTGGTCTGCGGCTGTCCGGCCACCAGCACCACTTCGAACTGGCGTTTGAGGGCGAACTTCACCACCAGATCCTTGGCTGCCCGCGGACAGGCATCGGCATCGATCCACACACGCATTGAATTTTCCTCTGTTGAAAAGCATCGTCGGAACGCCGCCCGGGGCAAGCCACGCTCCCACAGGATACACATCGCCCATGTGGGAGCGTGGCTTGCCCGCGAAAGTGAGCGAAGCGAATGCTTTTCAGGAAACCTGCACCCGCCGCCCCTCAACCACCCGGCTACGACCATACAACACGACAATCGCAATGATCGCCAAAGCCTGGGCACTCAGCGAATACGCATCGGCATGGATCCCCAGCCAGTCGAAATCAAAGAACGGCACCGGCCGCGTGCCGAAGATCCCGGCTTCTTGCAGCGCTTTCACGCCATGCCCGGCAAACACCACCGACAAGGCGCACAAAAGACCGGCGTTGATGCTGAAGAACAGCGCCAGCGGCAGCTTCGCCGAACCGCGCAAAATCACCCAGGCCAGGCCGACCAGCAGCACCAGCGCCGTGGCCCCGCCGGCCAGCACCGCGTTATGCCCCGCCGGACCCGCCTGCAACCACAGAGTTTCGTAGAACAGAATCACTTCGAACAGTTCGCGATACACCGAGAAAAACGCCAGGGTCGCAAAGCCGAAACGCCCACCGCCACCCACCAGGCTGGTCTTGATGTAATCCTGCCAGGCCGCCGCGTGACGACGGTCATGCATCCACACGCCCAGCCACAACACCATGACACTGGCAAACAACGCCGTCGCACCTTCCAGCAATTCGCGCTGCGAACCGCTGACATCGATCACATAGGCTGCCAGCGCCCAGGTACCCAGCCCCGCCAGAAACGCCAGTCCCCAACCGGCGTTGACGCTGCGCACCGCCGCCTGTTGACCCGTGTTGCGCAGGAAAGCCAGGATCGCCGCCAGCACCAGAATCGCTTCCAGACCTTCGCGTAGCAGAATCAGCAGGCCGGAAATGTAACTCAGCGACCAGCTCAAACCGTCGTTGCCGAGCAGGCCGGCCGATGCCTTCAACTTGGCCTTGGCCGCTTCCAGGCGCTGTTCGACGTCGCTCACCGGCAGACCATCCTGCAACGACTGACGGTAGGCCATCAGGGATTTTTCAGTGTCTTTACGCGTGTTGGCATCAACGTTGTCCAGCGAGCTTTCAATCAGTTCAAAGCCTTCCAGGTACGCCGCTACCGATAAGTCATAAGCCTGGTCATGCTCACCGGCACGATACGCCGCGATGCTCTTGTCCAGAGTGGCTGCGGTGTAGTCGAGCAGTTGTGCCGGGCCACGCTTGACCTGCGGCGGTTGCGCCCGCTGGGCACGGAAGGTCGCGGCGGTTTGCGGGCCTTCGGCGGCCTGTACTTCGGCCGGGGTCTGACGAGCCAGGTCGGCAATGTTGTAGGTCTTTTCAGCCTTGGCCGTCGCCGGATCAACACTGAAGCTGGCGATATAGGTGGCAAGGTCCCAACGCTGACGATCATCGAGTTGATCGGCAAAGGCCGGCATGTCAGTCCCTTCGACACCCTGGCCCAAGGTGCTGTAGATCGCGTAGAGGCTCAGCCGATCCAGTCGTCTGGTATCGCGCAGATTTGATGGCGGTGGCGTCATGCCGACACCCGCCGGGCCGTCGCCGGCCCCTGAATCGCCATGGCAGACCGAGCAATGCTGAGCGTACAGCGGCGCCCCACGCGACGGATCTGGCGTAATGACCGGGGCCTGGCTGACTTCATAGGCCACGGCCAGCTTCGCGCCCAGTTGCCGAGCCTGGCGAGTGACGTCGGCACCGTCCTGACGGGTACTGATGGAGTTACCCAACGCGGTCAGGCTTTGCTCCAGCACCGTCTTTTCCGGTTTGGCTGGCAGGGCTTCAATCAGACTTTCCAGCGTCTTGACCGATTCTTGCTGCGCGCGAAATCCGGCCTGGTCCGTGATGCTGCCCGCCTGCACCGTGTCCGGGTAATCCGCGCCGATGTAATCGAGCAAGTGCAGCGCCTGCGGCGCACCTTCGGCGGGGGCGGCCAGCAGTTGAACGCTGCACGCCGCGAACAGCGGCAGCAGCAACCAGGCCAGCAAACGGGAGGGGGCAATCATGAATGAATCTCAGTTGGAAAAACGAAGTTACATATTGTTAACGCCCAACGGGTTTCGCTCAAGCATTGTCGGGACTTCCGGTGAAATCACGGGCTCTCCAAGGTATTGATACACCAATGAAAAAGGCGACCTCATGGGTCGCCCTCCTGGATTTCCGCGGGCTTAGATCGCAGCTTTGCGCAGCGTCGCCATGAATGCTGCCGCACCGATGAATAGTCCGGCAAAGGTCCGATTCATGCGTTTTTGCTGTTTCGGTGTGCGCAGCAGACGCAGCACCCTGGACGCCAGACCGGTGTAGCCCGCCATGACGATCAAGTCGACGCAGATCATGGTCACGCCGATCACCAGATACTGAATCAGCAGTGGAGCATGGGGGTCGATGAACTGCGGCAACACCGCCAGCATGAACACCAGCGCCTTGGGGTTACTGATGTTCACCAGGAAACCACGGAACACCAGCGCCAGAGGCTTGCCGATCTGTCGCACCGCCGCGTCATCGCTCATATCGCTGGGCAGCGCACGCCATTGCTTGATCGCGAGGTAGACCAGGTACGCCACGCCGAACCATTTGATCGCATAGAAGGCTGTGGCCGACGCCGTCAGAATCGCGCCCACACCGGCGCCGACAATGGCGATCTGCACTGCAAGACCCAATTGCAGACCCAGGGCGTTCCAGTAGCCGCGCCAGAATCCGTATTGCAGACCGCTGGACATCGACGCAATGGCGCCGGCACCGGGGGACAGGCTGATCACCCAGCAAGCGGCAAAAAACGCCAGCCATGTTTGAAGCTCCATTTCACACCTCGACTCAGACTCGTGACAGATGTCTAAGCTAATGCGGCTTTGGGCCGATGACTACCGATTTTTTGCAGGACATGGCGACTGCTGACTTGAGGCCCCCATCGCGAGCAAGCTCGCTCCCACAGGGATCTGCTGCGGACGCAATATCCGGGTGCTACACAAAACAATGTGGGAGAGAGCTTGCTCGCGATGGCGGTGTATCAGGCAACAGAAGGCTTACTTCTCAAACCCGCTGGAAGGAAACACATCCGTCCCGCGCCAGCGCCGAACAGAACGCTGGAAGAACAAACTGTTGGGCACTTGCACCATGGTGCTGCCAGTACCCAGCTCTTCTGCCTCGATCAACGTGGTGTAGAGCAGATTGATCGCCACCACCCGACCTTTGACGCCAGGCTTGTCGGTGGTGTCCACCAGCTCGACCACGTCGCCGATGCGGAACGGGCCGACGGTAAAGATCAGGATCGCGCACAGCAGGTTCGACAGCACGCTCCACATGGCGAAAAACGCCACCGCCGCGACCGCAACGAAACCGGACAACGCGGTCCAGAGCACCGTGGCCGATACACCGAGTCGCTCCAGGACGAAAATCAGCGCACTGCCCATGATCAGCCAGCGCAGGCCCCCGCGCAGCGGCATCAGCAACTGCGGCGGAAACGGGTAGCGCTCACCGAGACGAGTCAGGCATTTGGCAACAAAGCGCTGGGCGAAGTAACCGGCGAGCAGGATCAGCAGGATTTGCACGCCAAGCCAGATCGGCTCGGCCCACACCGCCGGCAGCGGCAGCTTGAAGGCGTCCATCAGGACAGCGCCTCCAGCTCCGCCTGCATGCTTTCCAGCAATTCCAGGGCTTCCATCCACGCTTCTTCCAGTTGCGCCTCACGCACCTTCAGTTTGGCCTGTTCGGCCAGCAGATCACGCAAGTCGTTCTTGCGTGCCGGTTCGTAGATGTCACTGTCGCCGAGGCTGGCATCGATTTTCGCCAGCTTTTCGTGGAGCTTGCCCAGCTCGGTTTCAAGCTTGTCAGCTTCACGCTTGTGCGGCGCCAGTTGCTGGCGCAACGCAGCAGCGGCCTGACGCTGGGCTTTCTTGTCGGTCTTGTCCGGGTTGACCGGGGTGTTGCTGACCGGGGCATTGCGCTGACGGTAGTCCACCAGCCAACGGGTGTAGTCCTCCAGGTCACCGTCGAACTCCTCGACCTTGCCGTCCGCCACCAGATAGAAATTGTCGGTGGTGCTTTTGAGCAAATGCCGGTCGTGGGAGACCACCAGTACCGCACCGCTGAATTCCTGCAGGGCCATGGTCAGCGCCAGACGCATTTCCAGGTCCAGATGGTTGGTCGGTTCGTCGAGCAGCAGCAGGTTCGGCCGGTCCCAGGCAATTAATGCCAAAGCCAGACGCGCCTTCTCGCCACCAGAGAAATTCAACACCGGCTCGTCGATTCGCGCACCACGGAAGTCGAAGCCGCCGAGGAAATCGCGCAAGGTCTGCTCGCGCTCGGTCGGTGCCAGGCGCTGCAGGTGCAGCAACGGGCTGGCCTTGGAATCCAGAGAGTCGAGCTGATGCTGGGCGAAGTAACCGACCACGGTGTTCTCGCCACGGGTCAAGCGGCCGGCCAATGGCGAGAGCTCACCGGCAAGGTTCTTGATCAGGGTCGACTTACCGGCGCCGTTCGGGCCGAGCAGACCGATTCGCGCACCCGGGGTCAGCTGTAGCTTGACCTTCTCCAGCACGGCTTTGTCGCCGTAACCCAGGCGGGCATCGGACAGGTCGATCAGCGGGCTGGAGATTTTCTGCGATTCACGAAAGACGAAGTCGAACGGCGAATCGACGTGGGCAGCGGTCAGCTCTTCCATCCGCTCCAGCGCCTTGATCCGGCTCTGGGCCTGACGGGCCTTGGTGGCCTGGGCCTTGAAGCGGGCGATGTAGCTTTCCATGTGCGCACGTTGCACCTGCTGCTTCTCGTACGCCTGCTGTTGCTGGGCCAGGCGTTCGGCACGGGCGCGCTCGAAGGCGCTGTAGCCACCGCGGTACAGGGTGATCTTGCGCTGATCGACGTGGGCCACGTGATCGACCACGGCATCGAGGAAGTCGCGGTCGTGGGAAATCAGCATCAAGGTGCCCGGATAGCTCTTGAGCCATTCCTCAAGCCAGATGATGGCGTCGAGATCCAGGTGGTTGGTCGGTTCGTCGAGCAGCAGCAGGTCCGATGGGCACATCAAGGCCTGCGCCAGGTTCAGGCGCATCCGCCAGCCACCGGAGAAATCCCCGACCTGACGATCCATCTGCTCGTTGGTGAACCCGAGACCGGCCAGCAACTTGCGCGCCCGGGCGTCGGCGGTGTAACCGTCGGCGCTGTCGAGTTCGGAGTGCAGGCGGGCCTGTGCGGCACCGTCATGGGCCGCTTCGGCTGCCGCCAGGTCGCGTTGCACCTGGCGCAGGCGCAGGTCGCCATCGAGCACGTAGTCGACCGCCAGGCGTTCGAGGGTGTCGACCTCCTGGCGCATGTGGGCGATACGCCAGTCGGCCGGCAGGAAGCAATCACCCGAGTCCGGGTGCAGCTCGCCCCGAAGCAAGGCGAACAGGCTCGATTTGCCGGCGCCGTTGGCACCGATGAGACCGGCTTTGTGGCCGGCGTGCAGGGTCAGCTCGGCGTCTTCTAGCAGACGTTGCGGGCCACGCTGTAAAGTCAGGTTCTGAAGTCGAATCATAATGGCGGCGGAGTCTACCAGCTTCGCTCGCAACTGGCGCGAGTAGCACTATGTCCTCTGACCTGTGGAGCTTTTCCCTGACCATTTACGCCCGCCCGGGCGTTGAGCAGGCATGCCTGCAATTGCAGTCGGCGGGGGTCAATGTGTGCCTGTTGCTGTGTTGTGCGTGGCTGGGACAACGAGGCGTGGCCTGCGATGAGCAGCGCTTGCAGCAACTACGCAGCGTGGCCGTCTCGTGGGACACCGATGTCGTGCGGCCGTTACGCGCCTTGCGCACACAATGGAAGGCCGCGGCCACGGCAGACACTGATTTGCATACCCTGCGTGAACAAGTGAAGGCGCTGGAGCTGGAAGCCGAACGGCATCTGTTGTTGCGGCTGGAGAGAGCGGCGCAGAGTTGGCCGCAAGGTGCCGAGACCGATCTATCGGCCTGGCTGGAAGGTGCGACGACTGAGGTCGCCCACCTGCACCGCGACGCGCTGCATCAGCTGCGCGTCGCGGTAACCGGCACTTAGGAAGCGCTGGTTGGGGTGGTTACAGCGCTCGAAGTTGCGGTCGGCGTAGGTGCTGGCGCGACTGTCGAGGTAGTGGCTGCCGGAGCAGGTGCTGCTGACGCAGCCGGAGCGACTGGCTTGGCAACCGGTGCGGTGGCTGGTTTGGCGGCAACCGGCTTTTTCACTGCAGGTTTTGCAGCGGGTTTGGCCGCTGGTTTTGCAGCGGGCTTGGCCGCAGCTGGTTTGGCAGCGGCTGGCTTGGCGACAGCTGCTGGTTTCGCTGCAGCTGGTTTTGCGGCTGGTTTAACAGCAGGTTTGGCAGCCGCTTTTACAGCAGGTTTTGCCGCTGGCTTGGCTGCTGGTTTTGCAGCGACGGGTTTGGCGGCCGGCTTGGCAGCAGGTTTCGCCGCAGCGGTCCGGGCTGCCGGTTTAGCGGCCGGTTTTGCAGTTGGTTTTGCAGCCGGTTTAGCGGCGGCGGTTCTAGCCACAGCTGGTTTGGCAGCAGCGGCTTTTGCAGCGGCAGGTCGTGCAGCGGCTGGTTTGGCAGCCGTGGTTTTAGCCGCAGGTTTTGCGGTGCTGGCAGCAGCCGGTTTTCTCGCAGCCGGTTTTGCAGCAGGTCTGGCTGCGGCAGTTTTCGCTACTGGTTTGGCAGCTGCCGGTTTTGCGGCAGCAGGCTTGGCCGGTGCTTTTGCAGCAGCCGGTTTGGCAGCGGCTTTCTTCGCAGGTGCCGCAGCAGGTTTGGCTGCACGCAGGGACAACGCCTTGCCGACAGCCTCTTGTACACGACCGACGCCCTGGGCCAGTTTCAGGCTTTCCTGAGCATCGCGCTTGAGTTGCAGAATGTAGCCGCGGGTTTCCGATTGACGATCCTTGAGGGCATCGAGCAGCTCTTCAAGGTCGGCCACTGCGTCCTTGGCCTTGGCTTGTGCCTTGGCTTTTCCGGCCGCCGCAGCGTCCTGCAATTTGGTACGGGATTTGTGCAGTTTTTCTTGCGCTTTTCCGCGCTGCTTTTCCAGTTTGGCGAGCAGTTTTTCAGCATCAGCCAAGGCTTCGGAACAAGCGGTTTCCAGATGCTCGAGCAGGCTGCTCGATAGTTGTTGGAGCAGGTGCAATGGAGTGTTTACTGGCTTCTTGGTGGCCGACATGGTTTACCTCCTGGCTGAAGTGAGTGCGGCTCATACTAGACCTCTGCTGCAACCGCCGCTAGGGCATGTTGACACTATCGAAAGCCCCGCGTTGCAAAGGATCGAAAAACTTCTGCCGCGACGCAAAAGCAGTTCACCGTTGCGCGCATTCTCACTGGCATAATCGCCCGCAATTCAGGTCGGAGAATGCCCATGTCGCGCTGCCTTTTTTTATCTCTGTGTGTGTTTTTTTCGGTGGCCCAAGCCGCCGCAACAACGCAGGAAAATGAAGCCCACGATCTCGCATACAGCTTGGGTGCGAGCCTTGGCGAACGCTTGCGCCAGGAGGCTCCCGACCTGCAACTCAAGGCACTGGTCGAAGGATTGCAGCAGGCCTATCAGGGCAAACCGCTGGCGCTGAAGGACGAGCAGATCCAGCAGATATTGACCGAGCACGAAGCCCGGATCGCCATGCAGTCAGCCGAGCCGCAAAGCGAAATGGCACTGGAAAAGGAACAGCGTTTTCTCGCCACAGAAAAGGCCAAGCCCGGCGTGCGCGAACTGGCTGATGGTGTGTTGCTCAAGGAGTTGACGCCAGGCACTGGCGCCAAGGCCGGACCGAACGGCAAAGTGCAGGTGCTGTACATCGGTCGCTTGCCCGACGGCACAGTGTTCGATCAGAACAGCCAGCCACAATGGTTCAGTCTCGACAGCGTGATCGCCGGATGGCGCAGTGCATTGCAAAACATGCCGGTCGGGGCGAAATGGCGACTGGTGATTCCATCGGCTCAGGCCTATGGCGCCGACGGTGCCGGCGACGTGATCGCACCGTTCACTCCATTGGTGTTCGAGGTTGAATTGCGTGGTGCAACCAGCTGACAGCGGAAATGAAAAACGGCGTGCCTTGGCACGCCGTTTCGGGGTCTTGCAGGAAGTGCTTCAGGCCTGAACCGGATCGGTTTCCTTGTGAGCCGTGTGCAGCACTTCGATCAGGCAATCTTCCAGTTCGAAGCGTTCGTGCAACAGGCCACCCAGTTCCTTGAACTTCTCGGCGACGCATTTGCCCTCATCGCACAGGTCATTGAACGCCAGTAGCTTCTCGGTAATTACGTCGATACGCGGGTAGATCGTCTCCGCGAGTTCAAGACCACGCTTGTCGTTGAAAGCCTTGGCTTCCCCGGTAAGTTGTTCGTAGATCTCAAAGTGGCCGGCTGACACGTAATCGACCAGCACGCCGCAGAATTCCTGCAAGGGCTTGCGATTCGTGGACAGTGCCTCTGGATCGGCACCGAGCTTGTCGTATGCATCGATCAGCTCCTTGCGCTCCTGCAACCAGCGATCGATCAGCAGGTGCACTCCACCCCAGCGTTCCTGAGCATTCTGACAACTTTCGAGCATGGTGATCTCTCTTCCCTTGTGGGTCAGCTGCTCTATGCCCGTCGCCCTCTTGTTACGTCGGGGGCGATTTCAGGCAGAGCGTCATCGAGCAACATAATTCCAATGACACGTGCGGGCCAGATTATGCCCGCACGACACTGGCTTCAAGGTACGCAGGCGATAAAGTTCATACAAGTGTTTAATCGCCCGCAAAGGCCCGGTGCGACGACTCGCCGCTGAGTGGTCGTTGATCGCTGATCCAGACCAGTCGCAACGACTGGTAAACGGCCAGAATCATCATCGCGACGAAGAACAACAGGCTCCACTCGGTGAGACTCAGATCGAACAGCGTCCAGGAAATTTCCACACAGTCGGCAGCGCCCTTGAACATTTGTTGTACGACGGATAGCCACGGAGAACTGGCCAACAGGTCCGCCAGATGGGTCGAGCACGCCGCTGTCTGTTCCGTCGGAAGGCTTTGCAGCAGGACCTGTCGCCACGCGGTGACAGTGCCGGCGAGACTGCAACAAAGACTGAGCAGCCAATACAGAACGTTTCCGATGCGACCAGGGCCATGGACCGAAGCCAACAGGCAGACACCGGCAAAGAGCGCCATGCAAAACCGTTGCAACAGACACAATCCACAAGGCCGCAGGCCGACTGCATATTCCAGGTAGTAGGAAACGCCCATCGCCAGAGCGCCCGCAATGAAGGCCATGAAAAACAAGGAACGTGAGCAGGCCAAAGACATGGCTTTTCCGTAAAAGTAGTGACAGACCATTACGGTAGAGGAAAGCGCGACGGCCTTACAAGGCAAGTGCCCACAGAGACTTCAGCACAGGTGTAGGGAAATCCCGACGCAGACGAGAGGATAAAGTGTAGTCCTCTGTAGGACTTTGCCTGCGACGAGATGCGGCAACTGAATTTCAACTCATCATCGCACTGCGGCGAGGACGATCGCTCCTTCGCCGCAGGTCATCGCTCAGACGCCGGAACCTGGCGCCAGCGAACGGGTCAAGCGCGGGCTGGCACTGGCAGAGGGGCCGCGAGCAAGCGTTCATCCAATAACCCCAAGCCTTCCTGAAACAGCTGGTTGCTGCGCTCGGTATCGCCCATTTGCGCCAGCAAGCGCGCCAGTTCCGCACAGGCTTCCGGATTGCGTTGTACACGCAGGCTGCTTTCCAGATAGTCCCGGGCCTTGCCCCACAAACTGTTTTGCAGGCATAGACGACCCAGTGTCAGCAGCAGGCCCGGATCAGCCGGATGGTCCTTGAGCCAGCCTTCGGCAGCCTGCAACTGGCGGGCCGGATCATTGCCGCGAACCAGTCCGTAGAGTCGTGCCAGATGACTGTCGTAGCTGCGTTTGAGAGCGGTACGCAGCACTTCTTCGGCCTCGACCTGAGCCCCCAATTGCCGCAGTTGTTCGGCATACGCGAGCACCAGTTGCGGCTCCTGACGCTGTGCCGAGGTCAGTTGTTGCCAGGCACGTTCGAGCGATTGCTGCCCCACCGTTCCGTCTTCTTCCCGTTGCGCTGCCAGAGACAGGTTCGCCCCCCAGGCCCGACGCTCCAGCTCGGCGAGCTCGGCCGCCGGCAGGATTTTGTCTTTGCGCAGCTCCGGCAGCAGGCGAATCACTGCCGACCAGTCACCACGCTGCTCAAGCAAGCGCTGCAACTGCCGCAGGGTCTGTGCGTTATGAGGATGGCGTTCACGCATGGCTTGCAGGGTGGCGAGGGCACCTTCGGTATCACCGCGATCGGTCTGCAACTGAGCGTGGCTCAAGGCGATAGCCAACTCGGCCTGAGGCTGACGCTCCAGGGCGCGCTCCAGCAAGTTGTCGCTTTCTTCGTAATTGCCTTGTTCGTTCGCGGCACGGGCCGCACCGAGGTAGTAAAGCAGCGGCTGGCGCTCGGCTTCGGCGGCCCGATGCAAGTGACGTTGCGCACTGGCCCAGCGACCCTCGGCCAGGTCCAGTTGACCGTGCTCGATCGCCACCTGCACCCGACGACTGCGGTTACGCCGCGACCACGGATTGACCACGCCACTGGAAGCCATCACCAGTTCGACCAGCGACTTGATGCCCCAGAAAACCAGCCAGAGCACAGCCACCAGCGCCAAAGTAGCCCACAGGCTCGACTCATAGCGGAAGGTCTTGTAGGCAATCAGCACGTAACCGGAGTGTTCGGCAATCGCCAGCCCCAGCGCAGCGGCAGCGGCGATCACAAGGAACACGATCACATAGAGGCGTCTCATGGCGTGGCCTCCGGCGTAGCGTTCGCGGCAGGCCTGGCCATTGGCTTGACCGAGTCCTCGGCGTTGACGTTGCGCCGTTCCAGATACCCCTGCACCGCGCTCAGGGTGCCGGTCATATCTGGTGTGACTACGGTGACGGGTTGCTTGCTCAACTCGGCCACCTGCTCAAGCATCACTTTGCTTTGTGCGTTGTCCGGGTTGAAGTTGCCCTTGAGGATGTCCCGCGCTTCGTCCAGCACTTGGGAGTAAACCGCCGCCTGGCCATTGAGTGCGGCCCACTGCGCTTGCTCCAGCGCCAGGCTCAGGGCCAGGCGTACCTGACTCAGGCTCTGGCCGGCCAGCAATGGACGAACGTTTTTGTCAGCATTGAAATCGATACGGATGTAGCGCGAAATCTGATCCCACCATTGCGCCCAGCGACTGGCACCGTCGCCATCGGCGGTCAGGCCCAGCAACGAATCGCCACGGTCCTTGTACTCCGGCGCCAGCTCGGTGAGACTGGCCACTTGATCGCGCAGCGCGCCCAGACGCAGGAACAGCCCGGTGCGATCCGGTTGTTCGGTACTGCGCAAGGCAATCAGGGTCCTGGCCACCTGCTCGCGAGCAGCAAAGGCGCCTGGGTCGTTCTGCTCGCGCAGAATCTCGTCGGCACCCTGGACCAGCGCTTGGGCGCTGCTGATGTCCTGCAAGGCGGACAGTCGCAGGCTGGCCAGACGCAGCAGGTGCTCCGCCTCGGCCAGACGCCAGTCCTTGCGACTGGCACCGAGTATGGTTTCCAGGCGCTGGTTCAACCGCTGCTGATCACCTTGCAACTGAATGACCAGACGGCTACGTGCTTCCAGTTCATCGGCGGGAGGTAATTGCGCCAGGCGTGCGCTCAGGCGCTCCTCATTGAGTTTGAGGTTTTGCGCCTGGTCATTCAGCGCCTGCACCTGGCTCAGTTGCTGCTGATTATTGGCTTGCAGGTGACGCACCTGCCAGACACCCCAACCGCCCACCGCGACACCGGCCGCACCCAACAGCAGCGCGATGACTGCCAGACCATTGCCTCGACGCTGCTCGGCGGCAGGTGGTGGTGGCGGCATTTTATCAACAGGGGCATCAACAGGTGCATCAAGCACCGGTCGCGAGTCATCTTTAGGCAAGGCTGTTTCGCTCACGTATCCATCCTTTGCATTAGAAAACGGGTACGGGATGCTCCCGTAACGCCGTCAGCAAGGCCGCGGCACTGGCGCCGCGACAATCCACAACTGTTTTGGCCCCGGCGGCACGCGCCATTTCGGCAACCCTGGGGCTCGGTACAAACAACGGCAACCGCGCCAACTGCGGCCAGGCGTCGCCGGCCAATTGATGCAGGTGCTCAAAACCTTGTCCACTGCTGACCACCAGCCCGTTCAGGCGTTCCGCCTGGATCCGTTGCAGCAGCAGTGTCGGCGGGTAAATCGGCAATGCCCGGCGGTACAGCTCCAGATACTCGACACTAGCACCAAGCTCACGCAAACGCTCCGCCAGCAACTCGCGCCCGCCCTCCCCGCGCAGGATCAACACTCGCGCATCGGGATGTGCGATAGCCTCGCGTAGTCGGGAAAATTCGAGCAAGGCTTCACTGTCATCGCCCTCTGCCGGGAAGCTCACGTCCAATCCGTGATCCTCGAGGATCTGCGCAGTCGCCGCGCCGACGCTGAACCACTTCACACCGGGGGGCACTGGCCAATATCGCTGGAGCAGATCGACGCCGATCCGGGCGGCTGGCTTGCTGACCACAATGACCGCGCAGAACTGGTCCAGCGCCAGAATCACCTGGCGCATTGTGTCAGTGACCGCAATCGGCATGATGTCCAAAAGCGGCAGACTGTTACTGAATATCCCCTGCTCAGCCAAAAGACTGCTCAGCGCCGCCGACTCATCGGCGGGACGCGTCAGCAGCAAGCGCCAGCCGATCACTCGTGACCAGCCTCGCCATAGACCGCTTTGAGTATGGCGTCGGCCCCCTGGCTGAGAAGGTCTTCGGCCACCCGCACACCCAGCGCTTCGGCATCGCCGCGAGGAGCGCGGGCCTCTGCGCTGAGCAGCAGACCACCATTTGGATCGCCCACCAGCCCGCGCAACCACAGCTGCTCACCTTCCAGCACGGCGTAGCAGGCAATCGGCACCTGGCAGCCACCATTGAGGTGCTTGTTGAGAGAACGTTCGGCGGTCACGCGGGTGGCGGTGTCCTGGTGATGCAGGGGCGCCAGCAGAGCATGGATTTCACGGTCGGCGCTGCGGCATTCAATACCCACCGCGCCCTGGCCACCGGCTGGAAGGCTGTCGTCGACGCTGATGGCCGAGGTGATGCGATCTTCAAATCCCAGACGGATCAGGCCGGCAGCGGCGAGGATGATGGCGTCGTATTCGCCGGCATCGAGCTTGGCCAGGCGAGTGTTGACGTTGCCGCGCAGGAAGCGGATTTCCAGGTCCGGACGATGGGTCAGCAATTGAGCTTGGCGGCGCAGGCTGGAAGTGCCGACGATGCTGCCCCGGGGCAACTCATCCAGGCTGGCGTAGGTGTTGGAAACGAACGCATCGCGCGGGTCTTCCCGCTCGCAGATGCAGAACAGACCAAGGCCTTCGGGGAAGTCCATCGGCACATCTTTCATGGAGTGCACGGCGATGTCGGCTTCATTGTCCAGCAGCGCGGTTTCGAGCTCCTTGACGAACAGGCCCTTGCCACCGATTTTCGACAGCGGTGAGTCAAGCAGCTTGTCACCACGGCTGACCATGGGGACGAGGGTGACCAGCAGGCCCGGATGCGCCACTTCAAGACGGGCTTTGACGTATTCGGCCTGCCACAGGGCGAGAGCGCTTTTGCGGGTGGCGATGCGGATCTGACGAGAGGACATGGATCAATCCGTACTGAATAGATACGGCGGATAATAACATCTCAGCCAAATCCACTTTGACTTGTATCAGATACTACTCGGCCTCCCTGGCCCCGGATGTCCGGCAATCGGGTGTGAAATTCGCCTGCGAACAGCTGTTTAAAGCTGTTGCATCATTTTGCGTACGCCAGCCACATGGCGCCGGCTGACGATCAGTGCATCACCGTTGAGACCTTTGAGAAACAGCTGAAAATGTCCCAAGGGGGTGCGCTGCAGTCGCTCGATACGCTCGCGGGCGACCAGTGCATTGCGATGGATACGCACGAAACGGTCACCGAATTCGTCTTCGAGGGCCTTGAGCGGCTCATCGAGTAGCACTTCGCCGCCTTCGTGGCGCAAGGTCACGTATTTGTGGTCGGCAATGAAATACACCACCTGATCCAGCGGAATCAGCTCGATCCCTTTACGGGTTCGGGCGCTGATATGGCTGCGCGGTCCGTTGCCGCTTTCGGCAGCAGGGCGGGTCAGGGCGGCGAGCTGGGCACGATTGGGGCGCTCGGCTCTCTTTAATGCGTCATGTAATTGTTCAGTTCTCACAGGTTTCACCAGATAGCCTACGGCGCTGGCCTGTAAGGCTTCCACGGCAAATTCATCGGGCCCGGCGCAGAACACCACGGCGGGAGGGGTTTCACGTTCGCACAACCGCGCAGCCACTTGCAGGCCATCGAGGCCGGGCATGCGGATATCAAGCAGCACGATATCCGGTTTGTGGCTGTCGATCAGTGCCAACGCCTCTTCGCCATTCGTGGCACTAGGCTCCAGGACACTGTATCCCTCGAGTTCGCCAACCATTCGGCTCAGGCGCTCGCGGGCCAAGGGTTCGTCATCAACGATCAGGACATTCATATTGCGCTGGATTCCTGCGTGAGTCTCGCACAAGGATAGCGTAGACAGGTGAAGTGACGTCCGTCACCGCGATCCACGCTAAGACTAGCGCGAGCGTCAAAAAGTGCCGCTGGTCCGGCGGCTAAATTTTCATCTGCCGGGCGATTGGCGGCCCAGGCCCGCATTGGCGATACATCGCCACAGGGTTTGTTGTTACGCAATCTGAACACCCCCCTCTTTTTATAATCAGCGGCTGCAACGAAAAGTGCGCTGATCCTACTGTCCAACTGTAGACGGTTGCCGGGACGATACAGCTCAATTGGAAAATATCGTTGCGCAAAAATGCGCGGGGCTTGCCCAAGCCTGGACTCGTCCCCAAAAAAAACCTGTCGACCAGCGTCAGCGACAGGATTGGCAACCCTGTTATTATCCGCGCCAGCGTTCCACGCCTTCCTACTTCAAGCCGATACGAGCGAATTCATGAGCACTGACAAGACCAATCAGTCCTGGGGCGGCCGCTTCAGTGAACCCGTCGACGCCTTCGTCGCCCGCTTCACCGCCTCCGTCACCTTCGACCAGCGCCTGTATCGCCACGACATCATGGGCTCGATTGCCCACGCCACCATGCTGGCCAAGGTCGGCGTGCTGACCGATGCCGAGCGCGACAGCATCATCGATGGCCTGAAGACCATCCAGGGCGAAATCGAGGCCGGTCAGTTCGACTGGCGCATCGACCTCGAAGACGTCCACATGAACATCGAGGCGCGCCTGACCGACCGCATCGGCGTGACCGGTAAAAAACTGCACACCGGCCGCAGCCGTAACGATCAGGTCGCCACCGACATTCGTCTGTGGCTGCGTGACGAGATCGACCTGATCCTGGCCGAAATCACCCGCCTGCAAAAAGGCCTGCTGGAGCAGGCCGAGCGCGAAGCCGCCAGCATCATGCCGGGGTTCACCCACCTGCAGACTGCACAGCCAGTGACGTTCGGGCACCACATGCTGGCCTGGTTCGAAATGCTCAGCCGCGACTACGAACGCCTGGTCGACTGCCGCAAGCGCACCAACCGTATGCCGCTGGGCAGCGCCGCGCTGGCCGGCACTACCTATCCGATCGATCGTGAGTACACCGCCCAACTGCTGGGCTTCGACGCGGTTGGCGGCAATTCGCTGGATAACGTCTCCGATCGCGATTTCGCCATCGAATTCTGTTCGGCCGCCAGCATCGCGATGATGCACCTGTCGCGCTTCTCCGAAGAGCTGGTGCTGTGGACCAGCGCGCAATTCCAGTTCATCGATCTGCCCGACCGCTTCTGCACTGGCAGCTCGATCATGCCGCAAAAGAAAAACCCGGACGTGCCGGAGCTCGTGCGTGGCAAGACCGGTCGCGTATTCGGTGCGCTGATGGGCCTGCTGACCCTGATGAAAGGCCAGCCTCTGGCCTATAACAAGGACAACCAGGAAGACAAGGAACCACTGTTCGACGCCGCCGACACCCTGCGCGACTCGCTGCGCGCCTTTGCCGACATGGTTCCGGCGATCAAGCCCAAGCACGCGATGATGCGCGAAGCGGCGCTGCGCGGGTTCTCCACCGCCACCGACCTGGCCGACTACCTGGTGCGTCGCGGCCTGCCATTCCGTGACTGCCACGAAATTGTCGGTCATGCCGTGAAGTACGGTGTGGACAGCGGCAAGGACCTGGCGGAAATGAGCCTGGAAGAACTGCGCAAGTTCAGCGACCAGATCGATCAGGACGTGTTCGCCGTGCTGACCCTCGAAGGCTCGGTCAATGCCCGCAACCACATCGGCGGCACCGCGCCGGCGCAGGTGAAGGCTGCCGTGGCTCGTGGCCAGTCGTTGCTGGCCAGCCGTTAAAAGCCAAAAGCATCGTCGGAWCGCCGCCCGGAGCCGGCTCGCTCCCACACTGGATAGTGTTCGCACATCCAACCCTGTGGGAGCAGGCTTGCTCCGGGCGGCGTTCCGACGATGACTGACCTCAAGACCCCACAGAACTACTTCTTGGCAGCAATCATCGCCATGAACGCCGGCAGCGCGGCCTCCCGGTCCGCCGCCACACGCTGCACGTTCGGGTTACCCCCCAACCGTTCCAGCAACGCCTTGGCCTTCGGCATTTCAGCCAACAAATCAATGCCGAACAGTTTTTGCGCTACGCCACACGCCAGTGGCACACTGAACAGAAAATACAGATCCGCCACGCTCAAACTATCGCCAGCCACATAAGGGCTGAATTTGCCGTGCCGGCCCAGCGATGCCATCCCCAGCAACAGTTCGGCTTTGGTTTTTTCCTTGATCGCCTCCGGCACCGTCATGCCAAAAAATGCCTCCGGGAAGCAGGCTCGCGCCGGCAGTTCGATGTACAGCTCGATTTCCTTGGCCAACGCCAGCACCTGCGCGCGCTCGAACGGCTCATTCGGTAGCAGCGGCTTGCCCTTTTGAGCTTGTTCGATGTACTCGAGAATCACACTGGTTTCGTTGATGTAGCCCTGCTCGACGCCCAGCACCGGGACCTTGCCCCGCGGGCTGATCGCCAATGACTCCGGGGTCTGGGTCGGGACGAACATGACCTCCTCGAACGGCAGACCTTTTTCCAGCAACGCCAGTTTGACCATGTTGTAGTAGTTGCTGACACAGAATCCATAAAGTTTAAACATCACAAAGCCTCCAGGCCGTGCGGGGTGGGCGGTGTCTGTTTATAGAGCGCTGCCGGGATTCTTGCCAGCAGCATCACGCGACTGAATGCGGGTAAACTGGCCACCTTTCCCTGAGGAGCCTGCCATGAGCGAGCCAACCGATATCGACAACGACGAAGAAGAGTTCGCCGAAAGTACCCTGATCCAGGCCATCGAAAACCAGATCGAAAGCGACAACCCGCCAGCTGCCAAAGCGACGTTCAACAAGCTGACGCTGGTGGGCTATGAGCGCGAAGAAATCCTCAACCTGATGGCTCATGTTCTGGCGGTAGAAATCGACGCGATCCTCGAAGAAGACCGCGCGTTCAACACCCAATGGTATGAAGCTGCCCTGCGCGCATTGCCCGAGTTGCCGCCGGAAAAGCAATAAACCCACGCCCTCCCTGTAGGAGCAGCCGGTCGACGCTCGATTGCTCGCGAAAAACCCGAGAGCGCCACGGGGCATCTGGTTTACGCGTCATCGTTGACGACCTTCGCGAGCAATCGAGCGTCGACCGGCTGCTCCTACAGAGAAAAAACCCTGTCGCGAGCACTGGACATGCCGGACAAGCGGGTTCACCTTAGGGGCGCTGTCGTCCAATTCCTAGAAAGTCTGGAGTCCTTATGTCGCTTACCCCTGAGTTGGTTGCCGAACTGGAAGTCCTCGCACTCTTCAACCTGGACAGTTCCCAGGAAGGTCTGAAAATTCATCAGACCGCTGCCCCGAAACACATTGCCGCCGCCAAACGCCTCTTTGAAAAAGAACTGACCGACCAGCCTGATGGCGGTTACCTGACCAGCCTGGGTCGTGACGCCGCGCAAAATGTGCAATCCGTGCTGACCATTCTTAACGCCGAAGTAACAGCCTGAATTCTGCCGCATCGCCCACGGAGACCCCGACCCAGGGATTTCCGCGGGCACACTCCCCTGATTTCTGTCTCCAATCGATAGAAATCTGACGCCAGAAAAACAAAATCAGCTTAAAGGTCCTCGCCTCAAGGCGCTAAACTGCCCCTCATCCGAAGAGCCCCACGTCCGAGCCCTGCGAGCCGGTTTGAGCTGACATGACGCGCACCCATGAAATCCGCCCCGATCTGGACGAGGGAATTGACCGCAAGGTTCTCGGCCAGCTGCGCGCACGTTTTCTGAAACTCAACGAAGGGCGCATGGCTCGCGCCATGGAAGGGTTGTCGACCCGCCAGCAAGGGGTCTTGACCTTGCTGCCGCTGTTTTTCCACGTTAATCATCCGCTGTTGCCCGGCTACGTTTCCGGCAGTACGCCGGCCGGGCTGTCGAATTTCGAACCGGATGCCAATGTCCTCGCTGAAGCCCAGCGCCTGACCCGCTCGTTTTCCTACAAACCGCGCCACGGCAGCAACCCGCCAAGGCCGATTCACGGACTGTTCCTGATGGGCAGCCTCGGCACCCTGGCGCAGGCCGACCAGAGCGACATGGATGTGTGGGTCTGCCATGGGCCGGACCTGACCGAGAACGAACTCGCCGAGCTGCGCAAAAAGTGCCAGTTGCTGGAAACCTGGGCTGCCAGCCAGGGCGCCGAAGCGCACTTCTTCCTGATCGACCCGATCCGTTTCGTCCGTGGCGAGCGCGATACCCAGCTGAGTTCGGAAGATTGCGGCACCACCCAGCACTACCTGTTGCTGGACGAGTTTTACCGCACCGCGATCTGGCTCGCCGGGCGCACACCGATCTGGTGGTTGGTGCCGGTCTACGAAGAGTCGAGCTACGACCGCTACACCCATACCTTGATCTCCAAACGCTTTATCCGCGCCGATGAAACCCTCGACCTCGGCAACCTGGCCTTCATCCCGCCCGGTGAATTTATCGGCGCCGGGCTCTGGCAGTTGTTCAAGGGCATCGAGTCACCCTACAAGTCGGTACTCAAGCTGCTGCTGACAGAGGTTTACGCCAGTGAACACCCCAGGGTCCATTGCCTGAGCCTGCGCTTCAAGCAAGCGGTGTTCGCCAACCAGCTCGACCTCGACGAACTGGATCCGTATGTCGTGGTGTACCGGCGTATCGAGGAATACCTGAACGCCCGCAACGAACCGGAACGGCTGGAACTGGTGCGTCGCGCGCTGTACCTGAAGGTCAATCGTAAACTCACTGGCAACAGCCGCACCCAGAGCTGGCAGCGCTCGTTGCTCGAGCGCCTGGCCCGCGAATGGCACTGGGACCAGCGCCAACTGACCCTGCTCGACAGCCGCAGCCAATGGAAAGTCCGCCAGGTCAGCTCCGAGCGGCGGGCACTCGTCAACGAGCTGAACTACAGCTACCGCTTCCTCACCCAGTTTGCCCGTCACGAACAAACGGTCAGCCGCATCAACAAGCGCGACCTGAGTGTCCTCGGCCGTCGCCTGTACGCCGCGTTCGAGCGCAAGGCCGGCAAAGTCGAGTTCATCAACCCCGGTATCGCCCCGGACCTGGCTGAAGACACCCTGACGCTGGTGCACGCACCGAACAGGAAAGAGCCGGGGCAAAGCCAGTGGGGCTTGTACAACGGCAGCCTGACGGCACTGGAGTGGGAGCATTTCGCGCCGATCAAACGCAGTCATCACTTGCTCGAGCTGCTGACCTGGTGCCACCGCAATGGCGTGATCGACAGCAGTACCCGCCTGGCCCTGCACCCCGGCACCAGCGACTTGAGCGAATTCGAACTGTTCAACCTGCTCGGCAGCCTGCAACAGACCATCGCCCTGCCCTTGCCCACCGTCGCCGAAGAACCGCTGCTGCGCGCCAGCGTGCCGAGTGAAGTGCTGATTCTGGTGAATGTCGGCATCGATCCGCTCAAGCACCATCGCGACCTGAACATCCTGATGACTACCGAGCGCACCGACTCCCTGAGCTACGCCGGTGTCCGGGAAAACCTGGTGCTGACCCTGGACCAGGTCACGCTCAACAGCTGGAACGAAGTGCTGGTCGGTCGCTACGACGGCCCCCACGCCCTGCTCGACTGCATCCGCGATTACCTCAACAACCTGCCGGCCGGGCCACATCAGCCGAAGCTGCGGGTACGTTGCTTCTGCCATAACCGCGCGCAGTTCATCGCCCAACGAGTGGAAGAAATCCTCGATACCGCGCAGAACCTGCTGTTGAGCCGGCTCAATCATCGCTACCTGATCCAGGTCCAGCAGCACTACCACGTGCTGGAGTTGGTGTCGGGCCAGGTCCAGCACGTCGCGCTGGCTACTCTACCGACGCTGATCGATTACCTGGGCGAGGAAATGGCCAGCTACAGCCCGTTGCACCTGGATCCGAAGGCACTGGAAGACCACGACCTAGCGCTGTTCCTGCCGACGGGCCAGCCGGACTGCATACAAGTGTTCTATCGAGTCAACGAAGATCAGGCCGATCTGTACGTGCTCGATGAGTTCAATGCCCTGTGGCAGCAACGCCTGCCCTGGCATGATGAGCAAAGCCTGCTGGTGCCACTGCAGCGTTTCCTGCAATCGATCCAGTATCGCCGCGATGCCCTGTTGCCAATGGAGGCGGCCCACCCCTTGAACCTCGACACCCTGTATTGCCAGCTGCTGCCGTCAGGCCCTGGCCGGGCGCGCCGCATCGAAGCCCGGCCGACACCGCAGACGCCGGTGAACAAGCCGTTCTACGACGTGCAGGCGATCGTCGGCAAAGCCGCACCGGGTCAGGTGCAGGTGACGTTGTATTGCAATCAACGGGAGTTTTCCGAGCTGGAACATGGCGACCGGTTGTTCCGCGTGGTCGCCCGGGAAATCGTCGGGCAGCGCCGGGAGACCGAACGCTACCGCGGCTACATCACTGACCTCGACCTGTCAGGCCTGGTCGGCGAAGGGCAGAGTTCCACTCATCTGTACCTGCGCTACAAGGCTGACCTGGAACACGCATTGAACGAGGCGCTCGATCAGGTCTGAGGGGGTGTCACTCGGGGAACGCGCCGCCATTGGCCGGCTGCGATTCGACTTCCAGCAGCGTCAGCTTCAGGGTCTTGCCGCCCGGAGCCGGCCAAYCGATGTGCTGGCCAACCTTCAGGCCAAGCAGCGCGCTGCCCACCGGCGCCAGGATCGAGACCTTGCCTTCGTCGGCGTTCGCATCCTTGGGGTACACCAGGGTCAGGTGGTAGTCCTTGCCACTGCCTTCTTCACGGCAATGCACACGGGAATTCATGGTCACGACATCCGCCGGCACTTCATCGTGGCCGACCAGTGTATCGGCGCGATCCAGTTCGGTTTGCAACGCGATAACGCCCGGCAGCGTGTCATCCAGGCTGTCGATCAGACGCTCCAGACGCTGAACGTCCAGACGGGTAAGTGTGATGGAAGGTGCGGTCATGATCAGGGCAGACTCCTTTCTTCTGCACGAAAAAAGCAAAACCCCGCCAGAAAAGGCGGGGTTTTCACAAGCCTCGATGGGTTGAGGCATATCCGGACACTATCACAGCTCAAAAAATATACAAGTCATGGCCCGGAGCCCTGTTTGCGCTGCGAGGCCTGCGCACAAATCACGCGTCTACGCTCGTCATCGGCCGAACGCCATTCGCGGATGTCTTCGACGTGACGGAAACAGCCCAGGCAGACTTTCCGCTCGTCCAGCCGGCACACACCGCTGCAGGGCGACGGTACCGCCGGGCTGACGTTGCTGTAGAGCGGCTTGGGAGCACGGACAGGTGCAGGCTGGGTCACGATCTCACAGGCCTTCGAAATCGAGCTCGACACCAGCCTGCTGCTGGACGATACGCTCGAGCATCTCACCCAACTGCTCTTCGCTCTTGTCGCACATCCAGCGCTCGCTTTCTTCGTCGTAGTCGAAGTGGAAACCACCGGACACCGCCGCCAGCCACAGCTGACGCAGCGGCTCCTGGCGACTGAAGATCAACTGGCTGCCGTTCTCGAACTTGACGGTCAGCACACCGGCCGAGCTTTCGAGGTCGATATCCAGGTCGCTCTCGTCAAAGATGTCCTCCAGGGTTTGCTGGGTGGCATCGACCAGGTCATGGAAACGCGCTTCGGACAAACTCATTACGGCAACCTCAAAAAGTGTCTGATCAGGCTCAAGCGCCGCAAGATACGACCGAGCCCCGTCGATTGCAAAGGATAACGACCTGTGGGAGCGATGTGCTTGCGGCCAAGCCCCGCCGGACGGGCGGTCCGTTGCATAGGCAAGCTGCCGGGTGGCCGGTATACTCCGGCGCAATTAATGCTTTTTCAAGGATTTCGCCATGAAGCGCCTGATCTCTTCCCTTGCTGCAATCGTCGCGGTTGCCTGCCTTGTGTCGGCCTGTGGTCAAAAAGGCCCGCTGTATCTGCCTGACGAAAATCAGGACCCTGCCGAGCAGGCCATATCGTCGCAACAGCAGCCTGCATCGAAAGCACACAAGCACGACGTCTACCAATAAGGGAACCTCATGGACGCTTTTAACTACCGTGACGGTGAACTGTTCGCGGAAGGTGTTGCCCTGTCTGCCATCGCCGAGCGCTTTGGTACACCGACCTACGTTTACTCCCGCGCGCACATCGAAGCCCAATACCTGGCTTACGCCGATGCACTGGCCGGCACGCCGCACCTGGTGTGCTACGCGGTCAAGGCCAACTCCAACCTGGGTGTGCTGAATGTCCTGGCGCGCCTGGGCGCCGGTTTCGACATCGTCTCCCGTGGCGAGCTGGAACGCGTACTGGCCGCTGGCGGCAGCGCCGACAAGATTGTGTTCTCCGGCGTCGGCAAGACCCGTGACGACATGCGTCGCGCACTGGAAGTCGGCGTGCACTGCTTCAACGTCGAATCCACCGACGAGCTGGAGCGCCTGCAGGTGGTCGCCGCAGAACTGGGTGTTCGCGCGCCGATTTCGCTACGCGTTAACCCGGACGTCGATGCCGGCACCCACCCGTACATTTCCACCGGTCTCAAAGAGAACAAGTTCGGCATCGCCATCGCCGACGCCGAAGACGTGTATGTGCGTGCCGCGCAACTGCCGAACCTGGAAGTGGTTGGCGTCGATTGCCACATCGGCTCGCAACTGACCACCCTGCCTCCATTCATCGACGCTCTCGACCGCCTGCTGGGCCTGGTCGACCGCCTCGGCGATTGCGGCATCTACCTGCGTCACATCGATCTCGGTGGTGGCCTGGGCGTGCGATACAAGGACGAAGAGCCGCCACTGGCTGCCGACTACATCAAGGCCGTGCGCGAGCGTCTCGACGGTCGTGACCTGGCGCTGGTGTTCGAGCCGGGCCGCTTCATCGTGGCCAACGCCGGTGTATTGCTGACCCAGGTCGAATACCTCAAGCACACCGAGCACAAAGACTTCGCCATCGTCGACGCCGCCATGAACGACCTGATCCGCCCGGCGCTGTACCAGGCCTGGATGGACGTCACTGCCGTGCGCCCGCGCACCTCCGCTGCCCGCGCCTACGACATCGTCGGCCCGATCTGCGAGACTGGCGACTTCCTGGCCAAGGATCGTCAACTTGCACTGGAAGAAGGCGACCTGCTGGCCGTGCATTCGGCCGGTGCCTACGGGTTTGTCATGAGTTCCAACTACAACACCCGCGGCCGTACCGCTGAAGTGTTGGTGGACGGTGATCAGGCATTTGAAGTGCGTCGCCGCGAGACGGTAGCCGAGTTGTTTGCTGGCGAAAGCCTGCTGCCGGAGTAAAACCATGCTGCTGCGTTTTACCAAGATGCACGGCCTGGGCAATGACTTCATGGTCCTCGACCTGGTCAGCCAGCACGCACACATTCTGCCCAAGCACGCCAAGCAATGGGGTGACCGGCACACCGGCATCGGTTTCGACCAGTTGCTGATCGTTGAAGCGCCGAGCAACCCGGACGTGGACTTCCGCTATCGGATCTTCAACTCCGACGGTTCCGAAGTGGAACAGTGTGGCAACGGTGCGCGCTGTTTCGCCCGCTTCGTACTGGACAAGCGCCTGACCGCAAAACGGCAGATCCGCGTCGAGACCAAAAGCGGCGTCATCGAACTGGACGTGCGAAACGACGGCCAGATCAGCGTCAATATGGGCGCCCCGCGTCTGGTGCCTGCGGATATTCCGTTCCAGGCGCCGGAGCAGGCCAAGAGTTATCAGGTCGACGTCGACGGCATCCCGGTCGATCTGGCTGCCGTGTCCATGGGCAACCCCCATGCCGTGCTGCGGGTCAGCGATATCAACAATGCGCCGGTGCATGAACTGGGGCCGAAAATCGAACATCACCCGCGCTTCCCGGCACGGGTCAATGTCGGTTTTCTCCAGGTCATCGACCGGAGCCGCGCGCAGTTGCGCGTCTGGGAGCGTGGAGCCGGGGAAACCCAGGCTTGCGGAACCGGCGCCTGTGCCGCCGCAGTGGCCGCGATCAGCCAGGGGTGGATGGATTCGCCGCTATTGATCGACCTGCCAGGCGGGCGTCTCTCCATCGAATGGGCAGGCCCTGGCCAACCGGTGATGATGACCGGCCCGGCAGTGCGCGTATATGAAGGACAAGTGCGTCTTTGAGTGAGCGAAATCCATGACCGACAAGCCTCAGGTACCCGCACGACAAGCTGACGAATCACCGTCCGAAAGCCTGGAGGCGGCGGCTGTTGCCGCGTACCTGGAGGCTCATCCGGACTTCTTCGTCGAGCACGAAGAACTGCTCCCGTCCCTGCGTATTCCCCATCGACGCGGCGATACCGTGTCGCTGGTCGAACGTCAGATGACCATCCTGCGCGACCGCAACATTGAACTGCGTCATCGCCTGTCGCATTTGATGGACGTGGCCCGGGACAACGACCGGCTGTTCGAAAAGACCCGTCGCCTGATCCTGGCGTTGATGGATGCCGCCAGCCTGGAAGACGTGGTGATGTGCGTCGAAGACAGCCTGCGCCAGGAGTTCCAGGTGCCCTTCGTCAGCCTCATCCTGCTCGGCGACAACGCCATGCCGGTCGGCCGCTGGGCCACTCACGACGAAGCACAAGTGGCCATCGGCGGCTTGCTCTCGGAAGACAAAAGCGTCAGCGGCAGCCTGCGCGAGCACGAACTGGACTTCCTGTTCGGTGAAGAACAGCGCAAGCAGATTGGCTCCACCGCCGTCGTTGTCATCAGCCACCAAGGCATCCACGGCATCCTGGCCATCGCCAGCCGTGATCCGCAGCACTACAAAAGCTCGGTGGGCACCCTGTTCCTGAGCTACATCGCTGAAGTCATGGGTCGCGTGTTGCCACGGGTCAACAACTCCCTGCGCTCGGTACGCTGAACATGGAACGACAACTGGACGCTTACTGCGAACACCTGCGCAGTGAGCGGCAGGTGTCGCCGCACACGCTATCGGCCTACCGCCGCGACCTCGATAAAGTGCTGGGCTGGTGCGTCAAACAGAACATCGGCAGCTGGGCGGCGCTGGACATCCAGCGCCTGCGCAGCCTGATTGCCCGCTTGCATGCCCAGGGCCAATCGTCCCGCAGCCTGGCGCGATTGCTGTCGGCCGTTCGCGGGCTCTATCATTACCTGAACCGCGAAGGCCTGTGCGACCACGATCCGGCCAATGGCCTCGCGCCGCCCAAAGGCGAACGCCGCCTGCCGAAAACCCTCGACACCGACCGCGCACTGCAACTGCTTGAGGGCGGGGTCGAGGATGACTTTCTGGCACGTCGGGACCAGGCGATTCTGGAGCTGTTCTATTCCTCCGGGCTGCGGTTGTCGGAGTTGACGGGGCTCAATCTCGACCAGCTCGACCTGGCTGACGGTATGGTCCAGGTACTCGGCAAAGGCAGCAAGACCCGTCTGCTGCCGGTAGGAAAAAAGGCCCGCGAAGCCCTGGAGCAGTGGTTGCCACTGCGGGCCATGGCCAACCCGGCAGACGATGCGGTGTTTGTCAGCCAACAAGGTCGCCGTCTCGGTCCGCGGGCGATCCAGGTGCGGGTCAAGGCTGCCGGCGAACGCGAATTGGGGCAAAACCTGCATCCGCACATGCTGCGGCACTCCTTCGCCAGCCATTTACTGGAGTCCTCCCAGGACCTGCGCGCGGTGCAGGAACTGCTCGGACACTCGGACATCAAGACCACGCAGATCTACACCCACCTGGACTTCCAGCATCTGGCAGCGGTCTACGACAGCGCCCACCCACGGGCCAAACGCATGAAAGGCGACGATTCATGAGTATTCAGTTGATCACCTTCGACCTCGACGACACCCTGTGGGACACCGCCCCCGTGATCGTCAGTGCCGAAGCCGTTTTGCGTGAGTGGCTGACCGAGCACGCGCCCAACCTTGGGGCTGTGCCGGTAGAGCATCTGTGGGCTATTCGCGAGCGTGTATTGAGCAACGAGCCAAGCCTCAAGCACCGCATCAGCGCGTTGCGTCGGCGGGTGCTGTTCCATGCGCTGGAAGAGTCCGGTTACGGGCATGACGAGGCGTCGGATCTGGCGGACAAGAGTTTTGAAGTGTTTCTGCACGCCCGCCATCAGATCGATGTGTTTCCGGAGGTCGAACCGACCCTGGAAATCCTCGCCAACCATTACGCCCTTGGCGTGGTCACCAATGGCAACGCCGATGTGCGTCGACTGGGCCTGGCGGATTACTTCAAATTTGCGCTGTGCGCCGAAGACATCGGCATCGCCAAACCCGATGCGCGACTGTTCCAGGAGGCCTTGCGGCGCGGTGGTGCGACCGCTGAATCGGCGGTGCACATTGGCGATCATCCAGGCGATGACATTGCCGGTGCGCAGCAGGCGGGAATGCGGGCGATCTGGTTCAACCCGGCGGGCAAGGTCTGGGAAGCCGAGCGCTTGCCCGATGCGGAGATTCGCAGCCTGACCGATTTGCCGGCGTTGCTGGCGAGTTGGAACAAGACTTTGGCCTGACACAAAACCTGTGGGAGCGAGCTTGCTCGCGATAGCGGTGGATCAGCTGACATAAATCGTGAATGTAATGCCCCCATCGCGAGCAAGCTCGCTCCCACAGGGATTACCACACATTCTGAAATTTGTTTCAGGCACGAAAAAGCCCGCAGCGACGGCGGGCTTTTTCAGCAAGCAGGTAGCAGCCTCAGATAGGCCGGCTGCCGTACTTGTTGTCAGGTTTCTTGGGCGGATCGGCGACCACATTGGCCTCCACTTCCTGCACCTTGCCACCCTTGGCCAAAAACTCCTCCATGGCCCGCGCGAGAGCATCGCGTTCCTTGTTCTTGGCTTCGACACTCGGCAACTCATCGATCGATACCGCTGCCTTGGCCTTGCCTTTGGCGGTCGGAACCGGCGCATCACCGCCGTCGTCTTCAGCGACGTCTTCCGCCGCAGCTTCCAGACCTTCTTCGGTTTCGTCTTCGTCGCCTACTTCGAGGTCGTCGTTTTCCAGATCATCGTCGCTCATGTTCTACCTCATGACTTGCGAAAAGCAGATTAGTTATAGCCCAGCTTTGCCCTCTGTCGAAGGCTGCCGGAAAAAAATCAACAGCCGCTGCTGACCAGCGGTTATGCCCCTTCACCGTGCACGGTGGCGAGGACTTTACGGGCACCGCCATGATCACGGTGCTCGCCCAGGTAAACGCCTTGCCAGGTTCCCAACGCCAACCGGCCCGCCGAAATCGGCAAACTGAGCTGACAGCCAAGCACGCTGGCCTTGAAATGCGCCGGGAGGTCGTCCAGGCCTTCGTCGTTATGCTCATAGCCGCCTGTTCCTTGTGGGATCAGACGATTGAAAAATCGTTCGAAGTCGCGACGTACCGCCGGATCGGCGTTCTCGTTGATGGTCAACGACGCCGAGGTATGCTGCAGCCACAAATGCAACAGACCGACCCGACACGCCTTGAGTTCAGGCAAGCCGGCGAGTAACTCGTCCGTTACCAGATGAAAGCCCCGGGGCCTCGCCCGCAAGGTAATCAGAGTCTGTTGCCACATACAGTTCTCCGCACGTTCGGGGCGCATTCTAGCGCGCTCTGGGAAAAAACAAAGGCCCTAATATTCCTTCATTCCTGTAAGCCTTCGACCGCACAAAAACACCCGGCGCAAACATCGCAAAACCTATAGGAAAAAACCTTTCAGCTCAGCTTTCAATGACAAATTCCAGACAAAAAAATGCCCGGCAAGCCGGGCAAGTTTTTTACGGGCGTGCTTACAAGTTGTAGCCGCGCTCGTTGTGAAGCGCCAGATCGATGCCGACCGCTTCTTCTTCTTCGTTGATGCGCAGGCCCATGACCGCATCCAGCACCTTGAGGATGATGAATGTGGCGATCGCGGTGTAGATCACCGTAAAGCCCACGCCTTTGCACTGAATCCACACTTGTGCGGCGATGTCGGTGACAGTGCCGAAGCCGCCCAGGGACGGCGCAGCGAACACACCAGTCAGGATTGCGCCGAGGATACCGCCGATACCGTGCACACCGAAGGCGTCCAGGGAGTCGTCATAGCCGAGCTTGCGCTTCAGGGTGGTCGCGCAGAAGAAGCACACCACGCCAGCCGCCAGACCGATGACCAGCGCGCCCATCGGGCCAACGGTGCCGGCAGCCGGGGTGATTGCCACCAGACCGGCAACCACGCCAGATGCGATACCCAATGCGCTAGGTTTGCCGTGGGTGACCCACTCGGCAAACATCCAGCCCAGTGCCGCAGCGGCGGTTGCGATTTGCGTCACCAGCATCGCCATACCGGCGGTGCCGTTGGCCGCAGCGGCGGAACCGGCGTTGAAACCGAACCAGCCGACCCACAGCATGGCCGCGCCCATCAGGGTGTAACCGAGGTTGTGCGGCGCCATCGGCGTGGACGGGAAACCTTTGCGCTTGCCCAGCACCAGGCAGGCAACCAGACCGGCCACACCGGCGTTGATGTGCACCACGGTGCCGCCGGCGAAGTCCAGAACGCCCCAGTCCCACAACAGGCCACCGTTACCGGACCAGACCATGTGCGCAATCGGCGCGTAAACCAGGGTGAACCACACGCCCATGAAGACCAGCATCGCGGAGAACTTCATCCGCTCGGCGAAGGCGCCGACGATCAACGCCGGGGTGATGATCGCGAAGGTCATCTGGAAGGTGACGAACACCGCCTCCGGGAACAGCGCCGCAGGCCCGGTCAGGCTGGCTGGCGTGATGCCGGCGAGGAATGCCTTGCCCATGCCGCCGACGAACGAGTTGAAGTTGACGACGCCCTGCTCCATGCCCGTGGTGTCGAACGCGATGCTGTAGCCATAAATGACCCACAGGACGCTGATCAGACCGGTAATGGCGAAGCACTGCATCATCACGGAAAGAATGTTTTTCGACCGAACCATACCGCCGTAGAACAGCGCGAGGCCGGGAATGGTCATGAACAGCACCAAGGCTGTCGAGGTCATCATCCAGGCGGTGTCGCCGGAGTTGAGGACTGGGGCCGCCACTTCGTCTGCCGCCATGGCCAGGCTGGGCATTACGAGGGACAACAGGGCTCCTAGCCCTGCGAATTTACGCAGAGTCATATTGTTTTCTCCTGGGGCGTTGGGTTTGTGGCCGCTTAGATTGCGTCGGTATCGGTTTCGCCGGTACGGATGCGAATCGCCTGTTCCAGATTGACCACGAAGATCTTGCCGTCACCGATCTTGCCGGTGTTGGCCGCCTTGGTGATGGCCTCGATTACCCGGTCCAGATCCTTGTCGTCGATGGCGACGTCGATCTTCACCTTGGGCAGGAAATCGACCACGTATTCCGCGCCGCGATACAGCTCGGTGTGACCCTTCTGCCGACCAAAGCCTTTGACTTCAGTGACGGTAATGCCCTGCACGCCGATCTCGGACAGCGACTCGCGTACGTCGTCCAGCTTGAACGGCTTGATGATGGCAGTGACTAGCTTCATGAAAACTCTCTCCCGAATTGGTGGACTTGCCCCAGGAAAACAAACCCGTCTCAAGTCTAAGCGCAGTGCCTGGCTTTGTAACGCATCGTCGGCCTTACCTGCCCGTCCGACGCCAGCTAACCGCTCCTTGCGAAACACTCCCCGCGTTCCGCCTGGCGCACTGCATTCGTCACAGCGACTGCATCAGTGCATGGGTTACCAGCATCTAAGCAGAAAGCTTGCCATCTCCACAAAACTGACTGTTTTCAAGTCTTTACCGGCGGATAGTGAATACTTAGCGACAACACCCGGCACGTTACGCACAACAACGGTGCGAGGCCGTCCGTCCCCATGCGCGAAAAGCGTGCACCGCTTGCCCGCGAAAATGACTATAGACACTGCGTGGTACACTGCCCGTCATTGTTTCCAGGACATTGCCCATGCTCGCGCCAAAAGACTTCCTCGACGCCCTGACCGGCACCGCCTCCCGCCTCTTCAGCGGCGACACGCCTCTGCCGAAAGCTGAAATCGAAAGCCAGTTCAAAATGTTGCTGCAGAGCGGCTTCAGCAAACTGGATCTGGTGAGTAGGGAAGAATTCGATAGCCAGATGGTTGTATTGGCACGCACGCGGGCTCGGCTGGAAAGTCTTGAAGCGAAAGTCGCCGAGCTTGAAGCGAAGCTCAATCCACCAGCCGAGTAACACCACGATCCCTGTGGGAGCGAGCCTGCTCGCAATTGAAGGTCGGAACGACCTTGCGCTTCACCTGTAGAGCTGCCGCAGGCTGCGATCTTTTGATCTCAAGCCCCGCAACAATCCCGGCAACGTCCTACAAAAATCACACCGCCGTCCGATTGCGTCGCGAAGTATCCGATCTCTAAGCTCATCCCCAGCTGAATATTCAGCACCGGGTTTGGCGACCTGGATAGCATCCGACGCACTGCGACCACATTCGATTCAGGGAATTATCCCATCTCGAATTATGGCGGCTGTGCGTGGGAGACCTTCAGGTCTGCCGGTTTGTCCGGATGCACCGGTTCGCCAACCCGCGCGCAGCTGCCACCCTTTCGTTTGGCGACGAACAGAGGCAGCTTCCTTCATACGCATCCGGAGTTGCAAAATGAAAGAAAGCTATCTAATCCCTCATGTCTTCACCCGCCACAAGCTCCACCTCCACGCCCTCCTGATACAAAACCAACCTTGGTTCAGCGCCCGCGACCTGGGCCGTCTGCTACGCATCTACCTCAACGACCGCCAACTCCGAAAACTCGATCCCGACCAATACCAAACAGCCAAAACCCTAATCCACGGACACATCGAAAACACCCTGCTGATCAGCGAATCCGGCGTCTACGCCATGCTCGTCTATCACTACTGCCCCGAGTACCGAGCGTTACGTGAATGGCTCACCCACGAAGTTGTTCCCGCCCTGCGAGATGCCCAATACCCCACCACAACCGAACGCCCGCAACTGAGCCTGCTCAACTGGCCGGAAATGTCGTTGAGTTTGCTGCACTGGAACAACCAGCCGTGGATTCGGTTGCAGGATGTGCCGCAACTATTGCCTGATCCGGTTACTCCCAGGCCTGCTATCAATGCGCCTTGGTGGAAAAGAGCCGCGAAGATGCTTCACGCATTCTGAATAAAAAACCCCACGCTTTCGGCGTGGGGTTCAATAAATCCAAGACAACAATCAGGCGCAGTGCGCAAGTCGCTCAACCTGATCCCGGATCGCAGCCCCTCGTTCGATTTCGGCTTTGCGCAAATCGTAAGTCGATTGCAGGTCCAGCCAAAACTCAGGGGTCGTGTCCAGACAAATAGAAAGCCTGAGAGCCATATCAGCACTGATTCCTCGACGCTGGAGCACGATATCGTTCACCGTGGGTGTCGAAACGCTCAGCGCTCTGGCCAATGCTGCAGCCGTAAGGCTCAGAGGCTCCAGGTATTCCTCTTTGAGGATCTCGCCAGGGTGAACCGGGCGCATACCATTCTTAGTCATTACTCACATCAGTGATAATCGACGAATTCGACATTCTCTGGTCCGCTAGCCCCCCCCAAATGAAGCAAATTCGCCATTGAGCGTTGATACGGATGCTGTACTGACCTTTTCGATTTCCCTCCAACGCTTCCAGGCGATTATCCGGTGGAGATCGAAGATCTACGTGGGAGCGAGCCTGCTTGCGATAAAGTCGGAACGACCTTCAGATTTACCTGTAGGAATTGCCGAGCCTGAGATCTTTCCGCCCGCAGTAATCCCGGCAATGCCCTACAACGTTCTCGTCCGCGGTCTGATTGCGCCTCAAAGCCACCCTTTCTAAGCTCACTTCTCAAAGCGCGAGCGCTGCACTCGCTCGGAAAAAATTCAGTCCAGCTTGAATAATGGATTATGACAAGTGCGATACACCCAAAGGAATGTTCATAACACCACAAGGAGCAATGCCCATGGAAACCTATAAGGCTCTGATTGCCGCTTTCACATTGACTGCACTTTATACAGGCCCAGTTGTCGCGGGACCACCTGTAACGGTCACATTTAAGAATCTTGGAACCCAGACTGCAACGTACACCCCTATATCCAACAACGAAGCTATAACGAAAGCAAACGCATCACCTACTCCACAAGCGTCCGTGATCGCAAATAGCACAGACACCTACACCATACAAAGCCTGATATCGCCTGATTACAACCATGCTAACTTACGATATCAAATTGGCAACAAAAAATGCGTTTACCTGGCTACATTTGTGGCCGCTACTGGCTCAGGCGCGAGCAAAATTCCAAAATGGAATAATACGGCCACACCTAGTGGCGGGGCCACCTGCACCATAAAAGTGACTAAAACAAATCCGTCCTCCTATGCTTGGTCAGTAGAAATCACCATGAAGTAAAGCATATAGCGACCTCTAAGGTGCGCGTAAGGTTTTGCTAAAGCATCAACATCATTAGACGATATATCATATTTTAGTCTTCGAGCAGGGAGTGGCAATAAATGGTTAATTCACCAATCAACTTTGCAGCTAACAGCGGCACAGCGCTGGCTGGAGCAAAAACATTGACAGCGACTCCCAGCAAAACACCAGCTGTCAACCAAAGCACACCCCAAGGCCCATCTGGCGACGTACGAGACAGCAGTACCGTTTCCACGCTAGCGAACCAGTTGAGCGAAGCCTCAGTACGCGCACAGGCCCGGGATGTGCGCCTCACTAGAGCGGAACTGGGTTCGATGGCTAGAAATACACTCAACGAGTTGGAGAGCGCCAATTACACTGCCAACAAATCAAAATACGATGCTGAAGCTCCCGACTCAGATAACCCCACATTATTAGCGCGTGCCAAAAATGCAACACAGTATACAAACGGGCTCGGCAGAAATCCGTTTTCTGGAATGCCCATGGATCAACTAGCCTTAATCACTTACGATGACAGCGACACCTTTACCGTCAATGAAAGACGGGCAGCACTGGAAGAATCAGCCAAACAAGAGTACGCATGGCGAAAGAAAGTGGTGGCCGAAGCAGAATATGAATATAACAACACTGGAAAGCTCACCAAATTCTTCCAAAGTGTCCTCGACCATTACAAGGGTCTGCCCCCAGTGGAGCAAGCTCAGTATCCAAACAACTACGAAACCAAGCTTAATGACTGGATAGATTTGGACTTCAACTATTTTACGCATATCGCGGAAGGTAAAAACAAGATGGATACCGAGAGCTTCACCAGAAAAATCATAGAGGGTGACAGCAGCTTGTTCGACAACATAATTCCTTCCAAAGAAACTGTCGCAACATAAGTTATTTTATTTTACAAACTGAATAAATCCGAGAGGTCAAATACGTGCGATAAGTTTCGCAGGCGATCCTTATGCAATTCGCAAACGGTGTTGAGGAGTGCGATTGCTCAGGAGATGGGTTTGCCACCGCAGCCGAACGCAGCGTTTGGCTGCTGTTAAAGATCGTGGCTTCTGCAACATTCTGCGAACGTTTCCCTACTCTCCGACCAGACTCCACGACTACCCTTCAACAACCCGCAGGAAGCGGCCCCGTTTAGCTCAAGGAACGACCATGTCCCTCTCCATCGTACACAGCCGCGCTCAGGTCGGCGTGGAAGCGCCAGCCGTCACTGTTGAAGTCCATCTGGCTAATGGCTTGCCGTCGCTGACCATGGTCGGCCTGCCCGAGGCGGCAGTGAAGGAAAGCAAGGACCGAGTGCGCAGTGCGATCATCAATTCGGGGCTGCAATTTCCGGCGCGACGCATCACGTTGAATCTGGCGCCGGCGGATTTGCCTAAGGATGGCGGGCGATTCGATCTGGCGATTGCCCTGGGGATTCTCTCGGCCAGCGTGCAGGTGCCGACGCTGACACTGGATGATGTGGAGTGTTTGGGCGAGTTGGCGCTTTCCGGCGCAGTGCGGCCGGTCCGCGGGGTGTTACCGGCGGCATTGGCGGCGCGCAAGGCCGGGCGCTGGTTGATGGTACCGCAGGCGAATGCCGAGGAGGCCTGCCTGGCGTCGGGGTTGAAGGTCATCGCAGTGGACCATCTGCTGCAGGCAGTGGCGCATTTCAATGGGCACACACCTATCGAGCCTTACGTTTCCAATGGGTTGCTCTACGCCAGCAAACCCTATCCCGACTTGAATGAAGTTCAGGGGCAAATGGCAGCCAAACGCGCACTGCTGATTGCGGCAGCGGGTGCACATAACCTGCTGTTCAGCGGGCCACCGGGTACGGGCAAGACGCTATTGGCGAGCCGATTGCCAGGGCTGCTGCCACCTCTGGCCGAGAACGAAGCACTGGAAGTTGCAGCGATTCAATCGGTCGCCAGTTGTGTGCCGCTGAGTCATTGGCCGCAACGACCGTTTCGCCAACCTCATCACTCTGCCTCCGGCCCGGCACTGGTGGGCGGCGGTTCGAAACCGCAACCCGGCGAAATCACCCTCGCTCACCATGGCGTGCTGTTCCTCGATGAACTCCCGGAATTTGATCGCAAGGTATTGGAGGTGTTGAGAGAGCCACTGGAGTCCGGCCACATCGTGATTTCCCGCGCCAAGGACCGCGTGCGTTTTCCGGCGCGCTTTCAACTGGTCGCCGCGATGAATCCCTGCCCCTGTGGATATCTTGGCGAACCGAGCGGCCGTTGCTCCTGTACACCGGACATGGTTCAGCGCTATCGCAACAAGTTGTCCGGGCCCTTGCTGGACCGCATCGACCTGCACCTGACCGTAGCCCGGGAAAGCACGGCGCTGAATCCGATCAAAACCGGTGACGACACAACCAGCGCTTCTGCCCTGGTCGCCCAGGCAAGGGAGCGCCAGCAACAACGCCAGGGCTGCGCCAACGCCTTTCTCGACCTGCCAGGGCTACGCCAGCATTGCGCGCTGTCCAAAGCAGATGAAGGCTGGCTGGAAAGCGCCTGCGAGCGACTGACCCTTTCGCTTCGTGCTGCTCACCGTCTACTGAAAGTCGCCCGTACCCTGGCGGATCTGGAACAAGTAGACGCTATCGGTCGCAGCCACGTAGCCGAAGCACTGCAATATCGGCCATCAGCCTCCAGCTAGAGACTCGACAGATTGGCATCGAGTGCGCCCGTACATCCCGGGTGCCTTGCCGCGCGACTGGTTTTTCGCCCAATGATGACATCAGCCTGGTAGTAGCCCGGGGTAACAGGGTTAACGATAGACAGGATGACGGCGGCAGAGCTCCACCACTTGTTCGCGCACGTGGTGCCCGACCCTCTCGCTGTCGCCGTTTTCCAGGGCGTCCAGTACGTCGCACAACCAGCCCGCCAATTGTTCACATTCGATCACGCCGAAACCACGGGTGGTGATGGCTGGGGTACCGATGCGCAGCCCGGAGGTCACGAACGGTGAGCGCGGGTCATTGGGCACCGAGTTTTTATTTGCAGTGATATAGGCACTACTCAGGGCTGCATCGGCTTCCTTGCCGGTGTAAGTCCTGTCGGACAGGTCGATTAGCATCATATGGTTATCGGTGCCACCGGAAACGATCTTGTAACCGCGTTCTTGCAGCACGGCCGCCATGGCCCGGGCGTTGATCACCACTTGGGTCTGATAGGTTTTGAACTCGGGCCTCAGTGCTTCCTTGAAGGCGACGGCCTTGGCGGCGATCTGGTGCATCAATGGGCCACCCTGGACACCCGGGAATACCGCAGAATCGAGCTTTTTGTAGAACGCTTCATCTTGCCCCTTGGACAATATCAAGCCACCCCGTGGGCCCCGCAGGGTCTTGTGCGTGGTGCTGGTGACCACATGGGCGTGCGGCAATGGGTCCGGGTATTCTCCCGCGGCGACCAACCCTGCGACGTGGGCCATGTCGACCCAGAAAATGGCCCCGACCTTGTCGGCAATGGCCCGCATGCGCGCCCAGTCCTTGTACCGGGAGTAGGCGGAAAAACCACCGATCAGCATCTTCGGCCGGGTTTCCAGGGCGATACGCTCCATCTCGTCGTAGTCGAGAAGGCCCGTCTGCGGGTCAAGGCCATAAGGAACGATCTTGTAATGACGGCCCGAGAAGTTTGAAGGGTTACCGTGGGTCAGGTGGCCGCCTTGGGCCAGGTTCATGCCCATCACCGTGTCGCCGGGATTGATCAGTGCCAGGAATACCGCGGCGTTCGCCTGCGCACCTGCATGCGGTTGTACGTTGGCGTAGTCGCAGTTGAACAGGGCCTTGACCCGCTCGATGGCCAGGCGTTCGGCCACATCGACATACTCACAGCCGCTGTAGTAGCGCTTGCCTGGATAACCTTCGGCGTATTTATTGGTGAGCACGGTGCTCTGGATTTTCATCACCAAAGGGCTGGCGTAATTTTCGGAAGCGATCAGTTCGACGTGGTCTTCCTGACGATGTTCTTCGTTATGAATCGCCTCACACAGCTCGGCGTCGAATGCTTCAAGGGTCAGCGTTGAGTCGTACATCGGATTGGCTTCCTGTAGAGCTGGATCAAAGATGTTAAGGGGGTGTCAGCGGCGACTACTCATCACTTCCCGGACAGGCATCCGCGGTCGGCCAGTAGTAGGCATCCGGCATGGCACGTGCGCCGAAGATGGCCTGACCGACACGTACCACAGTGGCCCCTTCTTCAATGGCGACTTCGAAATCACCGGACATGCCCATGGACAGTTCCTCCAGCCCGACGCCCGCCGGAGCGTGCTGGCGCAAACGCTCGCGCAATTCGCGCAGCCGTACAAAGCAAGGGCGGACACGGACCACGTCGGCCGAAAACAGCGCCAGCGTCATCAACCCGCGTACTCGTAACGCCGAGAACGTCGGCAGGGTGTACAAAAAGTCCGCGACGGCTTCGGGCGCCAAGCCATATTTGCTGGCTTCACCGGAGGTATTGACCTGAATGAACACATCCAGTTGGCGCCCCTCGATGTGCAGGCGACGATCCAGGGCCTCGGCCACTCGCAGGCTGTCCAGCGCCTGAAACTCACTGGCAAAACGCGCCACCTGCTTGGCCTTGTTGATTTGCAGGTGGCCGATAACCGACCATTGCAGGTCGGCAATGTCGCTCATGGCTTGCCACTTGCGCTGAGCTTCCTGCACCTTGTTCTCACCGAGCAGGCGGCAGCCGGCGGCGTAGGCCAGACGCAGATGAGCTTCGTCAAAGGTTTTGCTGACCGGCAACAGACGCACACTCGCCGGGTCACGTCCGACCCGCTGACAGGCGTTAGTGATTCGCTGCTGCACGGCCGCCAGGTTGCGGCGAAAATCTTCGACGCTGGTGGCCTGTGGGTAACGGCCATGACGCTCGTGCAGGGTGACGGTTTCTTCCAGTTGATCGAGCATCAATGGGTGACTCCTTTGGTCGTCACAACAGCGTCGGCAGCCGGAATGACCACCGTCTCACGACGCGGTAAACGGGCATTGAGCAAGGCGTAGGCCGCCAGACCGATCAGCACCCCCCAGAACGCCCCACCAACCCCCAGCAAGGTGATGTTCGCGGCGGATGCCAGAAAGGTGATCAGCGAGGCTTCGCGGGTTTTGACGTCGGCCATGGCGCTGGCCAGGCTGGCGCCGATAGTGCCGAGCAGGGCCAGCCCGGCCAGCGTCGTAATGAAGGTGGCCGGTAATGCCATGAACACTGCGGCGAGGGTCACCCCGAAAATCCCTACGAAGATGTAGAACACGCCTGCGGCAACCCCGGCGATCCATCGCTTGGACGGATCCTCCGAGGCTTCTTTACCGGTGCAGATGGCCGCCGTGATGGCCGCAATGTTGAAGGCATGACAACCGAATGGCGCCATCAGCAAGGAGCCCAGCCCCGTGACAGTCAGGATGGGATTAGCGCTGGTACTGAAGCCATCGTTGCGCAGCACCAGCATGCCTGGCATGTATTGGCCGGTGAGGGTGATCAGGAACAGCGGCAGTGCCACACTGAGCAGCGCATTGATCGAAAACTCAGGCTGGGTGAATACCGGTGCCGCGAATTGCAGCGCCAGCCCCGACAGCTCTACACGGCCCTGCGTCAGAAGAAACGCCAGCCCCAGCACCAGAATGCCCACCACCGCATAGCGCGCGGTAAAGCGCTTGAGCACAACGTAAGCGGCAATCAGCAACCCGACCAACACTGGGTCAAGGCTCATGCCACCAAACGCGCCAATACCGAACTGCAGCAAGATACCGGCCAGCAGGCCCGCAGCCACACCCGGCGGTATCAGGCGAATGACTTTTTCGAAGCAGCCGGACAAACCCAGCAGCACGAAGGCGGCGGCTGAAATGATGTACGCACCTACTGCCTCGGCGTAGGGCGTATTGGACAGTGCGACGACCAGAAAGGCTGCGGCGGGCGTTGACCAGGCAGTGATGATCGGTTCACGACTCACCCAACTGAGAAACAGCCCGGTAATACCCACGCCAATTGACACCGACCATACCCACGACGCCGTCATCTCGGGGCTGAGCCCGGCAACCTTGGCAGCCTGAAAGACCAGGATAAACGTGCCGCCATAGTTGACGATGACTGAAATCAGCCCGGCGACAATCGGATGCAGAAGGTCGCGTGGACGCAGGGGCGATGGGAATGCTGTAGAAGACATGATTGCTTTGCTCCTTGCAAAACGAGGCGCTGGCTTCGGTGAGGGGTGATTTATAGCGCTGAAATGGCACGTTTCGTCCCTACACTTTCTCGCTGAGGAGCAGACCACTTACCGGACCGCTTGCTGTGACTGAAGCGATCCTTGCCTCAGCCATGCACGCGGGCAAAACCCTTCATGAAGTCGGTCAACCCCTGTTCAAAATTGCTCGCAATGCACGTGATCGCCGAGCGCAAAGGCAGTGGCGAGCGGCGGATTCTACGGATAGGATGGCCTGCCTTTGCAGGCCAATTTATTAAGATCAGGCAGACCGCATGGCGAACACGTTCGAGCTGGAAACGCTGAAAATGCGCCTCAACGATGTTGAGTTTCAGCTGTTGGATCTGCACCAACGGATTCAGCGCGCATTGCGGGCATTGATCCTCGAGGGTGCCCTTGACCCGGGCTTGAAGCTGCCCGCGACCCGGGGCCTGGCCAAGTCACTCGGGATCGCCCGCGATACCGTGGAGAACGCTTACGTGCAACTGCACCGGGACGGTTTTATCGTGCGGCGCGAGGGGTCGGGCAGTTATGTCTGCCAAACGCTGGGCACCGAATTGCGCGGTGCGACGCGCCGACGCATCAAGGCACAAGCGGTCAAAAGCAGCCAGGCGGCACCGGGGGCGGGGTTGAGCCAGCGCGGGCGGATGATCCTCGACAGTGGCGGCGTGAACGATCAGCAGGTGATCAAGGCATTTGCGACCGGCCTGCCGGAAACCCGCACCTTCCCCACCGATGTCTGGGAGCGCCTGCAGCGCCAGGTGATGAAGGACTATCGCGCCAACGTGCTGTTGCACGGCGACCCGCAAGGCGCCGAGCCGCTACGCAAGGCCATCGCCACCTACTTGAACCTCGAGCGCGGGGCCAAATGCTCTCCCGACCAGATCATGGTGCTGAGCAGCACTCGCCAGGCCCTCTTTCTGTGTGCGCAGTTGCTGGTGGATGCCGGTAAACCGATCCTGCTGGAAAACCCGGGTTACTATGGCGCCAGGAAAGCCTTTGAAACCGCCGAGACCAAGGTCCTGCCTATCGATGTCGATGAACTGGGCATACGCACCGACCTGCTGTACGCCGACCGCAGCGGCGCCAATTGCGTCTATGTCACGCCGTCTCATCAATACCCCACCGGCGCGACCTTGCCGCTGGAACGTCGTCTTGAGCTGATCAACTGGGCAGCAGAAAAGGGCAAGTGGGTTATCGAAGATGACTATGACAGCGAGTTTCACTACGACGGGCAGCCGACCGCCTGCGTGCAGGGCCTGGACAAATATCAGCGCACCCTCTATTTGGGTACCTTCAGCAAGACCCTCTACCCCGGCCTGCGAATGGGTTACATGGTACTGCCCTACGAGTTGATCAAAGCCTTCACCTACGCGCGCAGCATGATGGACGGCCATACACCACAGATCCTGCAACTGACCCTGGCGCGTTTTATGGAAGACGGCCATTACAACGCCCATGTCCGGGCCATGCGCAAGCTCTATGCCGGGCGCCGATCCATCATGCTCGACGCCATTGGCAAGCACCTGGACGGCATCGTCACCGCCTTGCGCCCCCAAGGCGGACTGCAAATTCCCTGCCTGCTGCACGATGGCTGGTCGGAAGAGAAAACCATCCGCCAAGCAGCCAGCGCTGGCGTGCAGCTTTCCGGCCTCAGCCGGCTATACGCCGGCGATCAGGAGAAAAAACAAGGTTGGTTATTGGGCTACTCGTCCTTGACCGCTTATGAAATCGAAGCGGCCATGCTGCGCCTGGCCAATGCGCTGAAAACCAGGTAGGGCAGTGTCAAGCGGCTTTTTGGGAGGCTTGTGCATTCCCCCGCCGCCAACTGCCCGTCAATCCGACTCGTTCTCCCGTCAGAGCCGTCCGCCAAAACGGGACATCACCCCTTGCTGAGATCAACCAACGGCGTCTGCCGCACCTCAGTCTCCCGCCCACCTTGAATCTCGCTCACCTGCTTCAGCGCCTTATCCACAGCGGTCTTATCCGCCAGCAAGCTGTAGCTGATGCGGAACTGCTTGTGCTCCTTCGGCCCAATCGTCGGCACCAGGTTTAGTGGCCGCTGATACCGGCGGTTGTAGGAAAAACTCGTGCCTGGCTCCAGCCCCGTGACATAGCCCTGCCCTTGGGTATCGGTGTTTTTCCACAGGGAGAACACGGGCAGTGTTTGCGTGTTGAAGCCGACCGAGACGCCCAGGCTACCGGCCTTGTTATGCAGGACGGTCAATGTATCGCCCTTGGCATCGGCGTACGGCACCACGTTGTAGACGGTTTCGTCGTAGTCCTTGGTCGGTGCGCGGTAGGTTTGCCAGTCCGGCAGATCGCCTTTGGCTTTGTCGTTGAACGGCGACACCTGTTTCACCGGCGCGGCGAAGCGGGCGCCCTGCTCCAGGAACGGCGTGCTGAAGTTGCTGTGATACAGCGCCTGGTATTCCTTCGGATAGTCGCCATTGTTGGTCAGGGTGTCGTTGAGGGCGAACGCTACGCTGCCGGGCTCGGTGACCAGTTCGGTCGCGACTGAGAAGTCGACTTTCTTGAATGCCTGCTCCTTCAGTTCGCCGCGCAGGCTGATGGCGTATGGCGGCTTCTCATCAATATGCAGCGTGACTTTGTTGGCCGGGATGTTGGCGGCGCGGCCATGCAGGGTCAGCAGTTCGCCGTTGTCGATGCCGGGGTGGCCGACCCATTCGTAGCCGCAGCGGGTGACCAGCTCATTGAAACCTTCCAGCCAGCCCAGGCCACCACGGCCGTTGAGCTCGATGAAGGACGGATTGACCACTTCCTTGACTGGCGAATCCCAACCCATGCGCACGTTACCGACAGAGGCCTGCAGGACGTTCATGCCGCGAGTTGGAACTACCGAAAGTTTCATCGTGCCGTTATCGATGTCGACGATGCTGACGCCTTCCTGCCGACCGCCATGCAAGGTGCGCAGGGTCACGCTGAAAGGCTTGTCGGTTTTTACGCCGAGTTGCTGGCTGGTGATTTGCCAGTTCTGGGCGGCTTTGTCGGTGTCGAGCAGGACGTAATCCCAAGCCATGGCGTGGGAGGCAGCGGACAGTGCGCTGAGGGCAACGAAGAGTTTGAGCGGGGTCATGGCAGCAGCCTTTCTTGGATTTGTGCCATTTTTATAGACTTGCAGAAACGTTTCAGCAAGCATAAAAATCGAAATAACGGTGGCAAACGCCAAGAGATCGTCGATACGGGGCTTGTGGATAACGCGCAGAATCGAGTCGATGGCGATTTGGGCAGCGATTCAACGAAACCGGTCAACCTCATGCCGCAGATCCGCGGCGAGCTTCTCCAGCTCTTTGGCTGTCACCGCCAGGTTCGAAACCACTTCCCGCTGCTCACTGTTCGCCAGGGCGATGCTTTGCAGGTTGCTGCTGAGCAAGGTGGCGGTGCTGCTTTGTTCCTGGGTCGCGGTGGTGATGGCGGCGAATTGCTGACCGGCGGAACGGCTTTGCTCATCGATACGCGCCAGGGCCGAGGCTACGTTGGCGTTGCGCGACAAGCCTTCCTGCATCAGCACGTTACCCTGCTCCATGGTACTGATCGCGTTGCCGGTTTCCTGCTGGATGCTGTGGATCATCCCGGAAATTTCATCAGTGGCCTGGCGAGTACGTGAGGCCAGGTTGCGCACCTCATCGGCCACCACCGCAAACCCACGCCCCTGCTCGCCGGCACGGGCGGCTTCGATGGCGGCGTTGAGCGCCAGCAAATTGGTTTGCTCGGCGATCGCGGTGATCACCCCGACAATGCCGCCGATTTCCTGGGAGCGCTGGCCCAAGGTGTTGATTACCGTCGCGGTGCTGTTCAGTGCACCGGCGATTTGCTCCAGGGACGAGGACGCTTCGTCCATTGACGTACGACCGATCCGGGTTTGTTGTGCGTTTTCCTGCGCCAGACGCTGGGTGCTGCCCATATTGTCGGCAATGTTCAGCGAGGTGGCACTGAATTCTTCCACGGCGCCGGCCATGCTGGTGATTTCGCCGGATTGCTGCTCCATCCCTTCATAGGCACCACCGGACAAGCCGGACAACGCCTGGGCGCGGTTGTTGACCTCTTCCGAGGCTCTACGAATGTGCTCGACCATGGTCGACAGCGCCTGGCTCATCTGGTTGAAGGCGCGGGCCAACTGACCGATTTCGTCGTTGCTCGACACGTTCAGGCGCACGCTCAAATCACCCGCGCCCAAGGCTTCGGCCTGACGCACCAGATCACCCAGCGGCGCCAGTTTGCTGCGCAGCAACCAGACCGCCGAACCCACCGCCAGCAACATCGCCAGCAGACTGCCGATGGCCAGGCGAATGCCGACGCTCCAGGTCACCGCGCGGATTTCGGCTTTCGGCATGCTCGCCACCACCGACCACGGCCCACCTTCGAACGGCACGGCAATGCTGTAGAAGTCTTGCGACTTGTCGCTCCAGAAATCGCCCTTGCCCGGTGTCTTGGCCAGACCGACGATGGCCGGGACTGCCACGTCCAATGCCTGCACACCGGCGATCGGCACCAGCCATTTGTTCTGCTCGTCGAGCAGCGCCAGGGAGCCGGTCTGGCCGATGCGGAAGCGCTTGAGGTTTTCGAACTGAGCATTCTGTGCGTCGGTGTAATCGAATCCTACAAACAGCACGGCAATCACCTTACCACCGCTGTCGCGTACGGGGGTGTACTGAGTCATGTAGGACCGTTCAAAGAGCAAGGCGCGACCGACGTAGCTCTGCCCGGCCATCAAGCGCGCATAGGCCGGATGGGCGTGATCCAGCAATGTGCCGATGGCCCGGGTGCCGTCCTGTTTGCTCAGGGACGTGCTGACCCGAATGAAGTCTTCGCCACTGCGCACGAACAGCGTCGCGACGCCGGCAGTCATTTGCTTGAACTCGTCCACTTCCTTGAAGTTGTTGTTCAGTACTTCGCTGCCCAGGTGCAGGCCCGGGGTCTGCACACCCGCCACGGCCACCGGCTCATCCGGGTGCACGCTCAAACCGGCGCTGAAGCGCTTCTCGAACAGACCGCTCAGACGCTGGGTACTTTCACGCAACGTGCCGTGGAACGTGCTCAACTGATCGGCCAGCAGCCGTGCCTCGCTGGCCAGGTGCTCTTCGCGGGTAGCGAGGTTGGCAGCGTCCAGCGAGCGCAGGGCAAACACGGTGCTGCCGCTGATGACAACCGCCAGTATCACGGCAAGCGCAAGACCCAGCTGTGAGGCAATCCGAGCACGAGGTTGAGACATGACAGCTCCTGACCCAGTGGGCCGGATCATCCTTATCCCGTCGCACTCGGCAAAATTTCTGATAGTGGGGTAAACGTGGAGCCTGGCACGAAGGTTCCATCAGCAGATTTTCGGCGGCAAAACTGAATACTTGAGTGATTAACCGGGATATGGCTCAAGGCCGCCATTGCGGCGGCTCCATCGATTCAGCCCAGGTGTTCGACATCCGGTAACTCCATGGCCCGGACCTCGCCTTGCAGGAAATCGCTGAGTCGACGCAAGCGCTCGCCGCCGGGCCGGGTTTTTGGCCAGACCAGGTAATAATGCTCACCACTTGCGACGGCGGTCGGCCACGGCAAACTCAGACGTCCCTGCGCAACATCCTCTGCCACCATCAGCAAATCGCCCATGGACACGCCGTAACCTCGAGCGGCAGCGATCATGCCCAGCTCCAGCGTATCGAACACTTGCCCGCCCTTGAGCGAGATTCGATCGGTCAGGCCCATGCGCTCCAGCCAGTTGCGCCAGTCACGGCGGTCCGGAGTCGGATGCAGCAGCTCGGTACTGGCCAGGCGCTCAACGTCCCACGGTTGATCCTTCAGAAGATTCGGCGCGCCCACCGGGATCAGCTCTTCGGGAAATAGGCAAGTAGCCTCCCAGTCCGGTGGAAAATGCCCGTTGCTGAGAATGACGGCACAGTCGAAGGGTTCGTGGTTGAAGTCCACCGTATCGATGTCCATCCAGGCGCTGGTCAATTGCACTTCGTTCCCCGGTCGCAGGTGCCGGAAACGACTGAGCCGCGCCAACAGCCAACGCATGGTCAGGGTCGACGGGGCTTTCATGCGCAGGATGTCGTCCTCGGCGCGCAAGGTATTGCAGGCCCGTTCAAGGGCAGTGAAGCCTTCGCGTATGCCGGGCTGGATCAGCCGCGCCGATTCGGTCAGTTGCAGGTTGCGCCCGCTGCGATGAAACAGCCGACAGGCGAAATGCTCTTCGAGCGTACGAATGTGTCGGCTGACCGCACTTTGAGTGATCGACAGTTCTTCGGCGGCGCGAGTAAACGAGCTATGCCGCGCCGCCGCTTCGAATGCTCGAAGGGCATACAAGGGAGGAAGACGACGTGACATCAGGAAAGCTCCTACAACGCGATTGCTTCAATTTATCGGAAACTCTCTCATATGAGTTTTAATCATGCCACCCATCCTTTTTATCCCTTTGTGCAAACCCCGCAGAGCGCCGAGAATCGAGGCTTCCTGTTTTCTCTGACAATCGAGCGTGATGATCATGCAGCATCCAGCACGTACTGAACTCCGGGCCATCCTGCGGCTGGCGGGGCCGTTGATTGCCTCGCAGTTGGCGCACATGCTGATGGTCCTCACCGACACCCTGATGATGGCGCGCCTGAGTCCCGAAGCACTGGCCGGTGGCGGACTCGGTGCGGCGACCTATTCGTTCGTGTCGATCTTCTGCATCGGCGTGATCGCGGCGGTCGGCACACTGGTAGCGATCCGTCAGGGTGCCGGTGATATTGTCGGCGCTACCCGACTGACCCAGGCCGGGCTGTGGCTGGCATGGCTGATGGCGCTGGTTGCCGGCTTGCTGCTGTGGAACCTCAAACCGGTGCTGCTGCTGTTCGGCCAGACCGAAACCAACGTCCATGCGGCCGGGCAGTTTTTGATCTTCCTGCCGTTCGCCCTGCCCGGCTACCTGAGCTTCATGGCCCTGCGCGGGTTCACCAGCGCCATTGGCCGTGCGACACCGGTGATGGTCATCAGCCTTGGCGGTACGGTCGCCAATTTCCTGCTCAACTATGCGCTGATTACCGGAATGTTCGGCCTGCCGAAACTCGGGCTGACGGGTATCGGGCTGGTCACGGCGATTGTCGCCAACCTGATGGCACTTGCGCTGGCGTGGCACATTCGTCGGCATCCGGCTTATGAGGCCTATCCGCTGCGTCAGGGCCTGTCGCGGCTGAACCGCCAGTACCTGAAGGAGCTGTGGCGTCTGGGCCTGCCGATTGGCGGTACCTATGCCGTGGAAGTCGGACTGTTTGCCTTCGCTGCGCTGTGCATGGGCACCATGGGCAGCACGCAACTGGGCGCGCACCAGATCGCCCTGCAAATCGTCTCGGTGGCATTCATGGTCCCGGCGGGTATTTCCTACGCGATCACCATGCGTATCGGTCAGCACTACGGTGCCGGACAACTGCTGGATGCGCGGCTGGCCGGGCGGGTCGGTATTGCCTTCGGGGCGGCGGCGATGCTGTGTTTCGCCATGGTCTTCTGGCTGTTGCCGAACCAGTTGGTCGGACTGTTCCTCGACCACAATGACCCGGCATTTCGCGATGTCATCAATCTTGCCGTGAGCCTGTTGACGGTGGCCGCCTGGTTCGAGCTGTTCGACGGCGTGCAAACCATTGCCATGGGCTGCATTCGCGGACTCAAGGATGCCAAGACTACTTTCCTCGTCGGCCTGGGTTGCTATTGGTTGATCGGCGCACCGGCGGCGTGGTGGATGGCGTTCCATTTGCAGTGGGGGCCAACGGGTGTCTGGTGGGGCCTGGCGCTGGGGCTGGCGTGCGCGGCGGTGAGCCTGACGCTGGGGTTTGAGTGGAAGATGAAGCGGATGATTCGGCGGGAGCCTTCGGCAGAGAGTGGTTTCCAGATGGCTCAGCCTGACTGAGAAACCTGTGGGAGCGAGCTTGCTCCCACAGGGATTCGTGGTGGTTTCCAGAACCGGTTAGCTCACCACTTCCAGCACTTGCTGCTGACTGGAGCCAAACATCAGATATTCCACCAACTCATCCAGCGGCAATGGCTTGCTGATCAAATATCCCTGCACCTGATCGCATTCAAACCCGCGCAGCAGATCCAGTTGCTCCGGCGTTTCCACACCTTCGGCGACCACCTCGAGGTTGAGGTTGTGCGCCAGGTTGATCATCGCGTGGACCAGCTTGCGGTTTTCCTCACGCTGTTCCATGCCGCCGACAAAGCTCTTGTCGATCTTCAGCAAGGTGATCGGCAGGCTGTTGAGGTGCACGAAGGACGAGAAACCGGTGCCGAAGTCGTCGAGGGAGAAGCGCACACCGAGACGCCCGAGGGCGTCCATGGTCTGCTTGACCAGATCGCTGCGGCGCATCACCGCGGTTTCGGTCAGCTCGAATTCCAGCCACTGCGCCTCGACGCCACGCTCGGCAATCAGGCGACTCAGGGTCGACAACAACTGGCTGTCCTGGAACTGCCGGAACGACAGGTTGATCGCCATGTGCAACGGTGGCAAACCCAGCTCAAGCAGCGCCTGCATGTCGCGCAAGGCCCGGGAAATCACCCAGTAGCCCAGCGGCACGATCAGACCGCTTTGCTCGGCCAGCGGCACGAATTCGCTCGGTGCCAGCAGGCCGCGCTCGGCATGCCGCCAGCGCACCAAAGCTTCGAGGCCGACGATCTGCCCGTCTTCGAGGTTCAACCGTGGCTGGTAGTGCAATTCCAGCTCATCGCGGCGCAGCGCCCGGCGCAGCTCGGTTTCGAGGTCGGCGATGCTGCGGGCATTGCGGTTGATGCGTTCGTTGAAAATGTGAAAGGTGCAGCCCTGGGTGCTTTTGGCCTGCTGCATGGCGATATGTGCATGCCACATCAGCGGATCCGCATCGGTCTGGGCCCGGGCGTAGGCGATGCCCAGGCTGGAACCGATCAGCAGGCTTTCGCCATCGACCCAATAAGGCTCGGCCAATGCTTCGCTGATGCGTTCGGCCATCCACTCGGCACGCTGGGGAGCGCGGCGGGTGTCGATCAACAGAGCGAATTCATCGCTGCCCAGGCGTGCCAGTTGATCGCCGGCCTCAAGCTGGCTCTTGAGCCGCGCCACCACTTGCAGAATCAAACGGTCACCGGCCTGATGGCCAAGGGCATCGTTGGCATAACGAAAGTTGTCGAGATCGAGATGACCGAGGGCCAGGCCGCGACCGTCGTTTTCCGCCAGCCGTGCGGTCAGCAGGGTCTGGAAGCCCTGGCGATTGGCGATGCCGGTGAGCGGATCTTGCTCGGCCAGGCGTTGCAGAGTGTTTTCCAGGACGCCACGCTCGCGCACATGGCGCAGGCAGCGGCGCAACATGCCGGTATCGAGCAGATCACGCACCAGCCAGTCACTCACACCGTCGGGCGGGGTCAGCGGCTCATGGTCGAGCAGCAACACCGTCGGCAGGCTGCAACGGCCCGGCGCCGGTTGAAGTTGCGGGATGGTCAATAACACCGCGCTGCGGTTGTCATCGAACAGGCTGCTGACCGACTCCCAACTCGGCGCACTGATGAGCACGGCCGAATTCCCCATAGGAGCCAGACACTCGCGCAACAACGCTGCCCACGCTGGCTCTTCAGCCAGTAGCAGCAAACGCAAGGGTTCGACAGGCGTAGACAAGCTAGCTCCCTAGACTCTGCAAAGATGTAGGCGACGGGCATTATGCCGTTCCGATAACCAATGACAATGACATCAGTTATCAAATCGGCCCTTTGCATCTGGAATTACGAACATTAGCCGCAAATTCATTGCGCATCCTGCGTGAAAGTAACAAAACCGGCAATTACAGATAGCGTGGTACGTCACAAGTCGGACAGAGCAGCACAATTTACTGAGCCTGTTAAAATGCCGGCCCATTTTGTGACTGACTCCTGAATTTACCTATGTCCCGACTCAATCCCCGGCAGCAAGAAGCCGTGAGCTACGTCGGCGGCCCTCTTTTGGTGCTCGCCGGCGCCGGCTCCGGCAAGACCAGCGTGATCACGCGCAAAATTGCGCACCTGATCCAGAACTGCGGCATTCGCGCCCAGTACATCGTCGCCATGACCTTTACCAACAAGGCTGCCCGCGAGATGAAGGAACGGGTAGGCACTCTGCTGYGTGCCGGTGAAGGTCGTGGGCTGACGGTCTGCACGTTCCACAACCTGGGCCTGAACATCATCCGCAAGGAACACGTGCGGCTGGGCTACAAACCGGGCTTCTCGATCTTCGACGAGACCGACGTCAAGGCCCTGATGACCGACATCATGCAAAAGGAATACTCGGGCGACGACGGCGTCGACGAGATCAAGAACATGATTGGCGCCTGGAAAAACGACCTGATCCTGCCGGCCCAGGCCCTGGAAAACGCGCGCAACCCCAAGGAACAGACTGCCGCCATCGTCTACACCCACTATCAGCGCACGCTCAAGGCGTTCAACGCGGTGGACTTCGACGACCTGATCCTGCTGCCGGTGAAGCTGTTCGAAGAGCACGCCGACATCCTGGAAAAGTGGCAGAACAAGGTGCGTTACCTGCTGGTCGACGAATACCAGGACACCAACGCCAGCCAGTACCTGCTGGTGAAAATGCTCATCGGCAAACGCAACCAGTTCACCGTGGTAGGCGACGACGACCAGTCTATCTACGCCTGGCGCGGCGCTCGCCCGGAAAACCTGATGCTGCTCAAGGATGACTACCCGTCCTTGAAGGTGGTGATGCTGGAGCAAAACTACCGCTCCACCAGCCGCATCCTGCGTTGCGCCAACGTGCTGATCTCGAACAACCCCCACGAGTTCGAAAAGCAGCTGTGGAGTGAAATGGGCCACGGTGACGAGATCCGCGTGATCCGCTGCCGCAACGAGGACGCCGAGGCCGAGCGCGTGGCCATGGAAATCCTCAGCCTGCACCTGCGCACCGACCGCCCGTACAGCGATTTCGCGATCCTGTATCGCGGCAACTACCAGGCCAAACTGATCGAGCTGAAGTTACAGCATCACCAGGTGCCGTATCGCCTGTCTGGCGGCAACAGCTTTTTCGGACGTCAGGAAGTAAAAGACCTGATGGCCTACTTCCGCCTGATCGTGAACCCGGACGACGACAACGCCTTCCTGCGGGTGATCAACGTGCCGCGCCGCGAGATCGGCTCGACCACGCTGGAGAAGCTCGGCAACTATGCGACCGAGCGCAAGATCTCGATGTACGCCGCCACCGACGAGATCGGCTTGGGCGAGCATCTGGACTCGCGTTTCACCGATCGTCTGTCGCGCTTCAAACGCTTCATGGACAGGGTGCGCGAGCAGTGCGCCGGCGAAGACCCGATCTCGGCCCTGCGCAGCATGGTCATGGACATCGACTACGAGAACTGGCTGCGCACCAACAGCTCCAGCGACAAGGCCGCCGACTACCGCATGGGTAACGTCTGGTTTCTGATCGAGGCGCTCAAGAACACCCTGGAGAAAGACGAAGAAGGCGAGATGACCGTCGAGGACGCCATCGGCAAACTCGTCCTGCGCGACATGCTCGAGCGTCAGCAGGAAGAGGAAGATGGCGCCGAAGGCGTGCAGATGATGACCTTGCATGCGTCCAAGGGTCTGGAATTCCCCTACGTGTTCATCATGGGCATGGAAGAGGAAATCCTCCCGCACCGTTCCAGCATCGAAGCCGACACCATCGAAGAAGAGCGTCGCCTGGCCTACGTGGGCATTACCCGCGCGCGCCAGACCCTGGCCTTCACCTTCGCCGCCAAGCGCAAGCAGTACGGCGAGATCATCGATTGCGCACCGAGCCGTTTCCTCGATGAACTGCCGCCGGACGATCTGGCCTGGGAAGGCAACGACGACACACCGACCGAAGTCAAAGCCGTGCGAGGCAACAACGCTTTGGCGGATATACGCGCGATGTTAAAGCGCTAGAATTGACCACTTTTATATGACCTTCGGCGCACAGGCGCCAAAAGAGGACAGCTTCATGGAAGCCCTGCACAAGAAAATTCGCGAAGAAGGCATCGTGCTTTCCGACCAGGTCCTGAAAGTCGACGCCTTTCTGAACCACCAGATCGACCCGGCCCTGATGAAGCTGATCGGCGACGAATTCGCCACGCTGTTCAAGGATTCGGGCATCACCAAGATCGTCACCATCGAAGCCTCGGGCATCGCGCCGGCGATCATGACCGGCCTGAACCTCGGCGTGCCGGTGATTTTCGCCCGCAAGCACCAGTCCCTGACCCTGACCGAAAACCTGCTGTCGGCGACTGTGTACTCGTTCACCAAGCAGACCGAAAGCACCGTCGCGATCTCCCCGCGCCACCTGACCAGCAGCGACCGTGTGCTGATCATCGATGACTTCCTGGCCAACGGTAAGGCGYCCCAGGCACTGATCTCGATCATCAAACAGGCCGGCGCCACCGTGGCGGGCCTGGGCATCGTGATCGAGAAGTCGTTCCAGGGTGGCCGTGCGGAGCTGGATTCGCAGGGTTATCGTGTAGAGTCCTTGGCTCGCGTGAAGTCGCTGGCCGAAGGTGTCGTGACCTTTATCGAGTAAGCCGCCATAACGCACATCCCCTGTGGGAGCGAGCTTGCTCGCGATGGCGGCCTGACAGACAACATTGATGTTGAATGTGATGGCCTCATCGCGAGCAAGCTCGCTCCCACAGTTGTTTCCCACAGTTGTTTTCGGTGATCAGTTACTGCGCAGTCGCCTTGAGGCCTGTGAGCAGCAACCGCTGATACAAATCCTCCTTCATCCCCTCCGGGTTGGCCAGTTGCATGCGCTGCAGATGCTCCGGGAACAACGCAGGCTCCGGCGCATCCAGCGCTGCCCTGCCTAATTCCAGCACCTCGCTCAGTTTGAACTTGCTCTTGAGCCAGTTCAGCGCCCGCAACAGATCACGCTCGACCTCGGTGAAATCACAGCCCAGCGGATACTCCGGAAACAGCTGCGGGTGCCGCGCCTGAATCGCCTGCAAACGCTGCAGACTGTTATCGGTAAAGCGCGGATCTAGACGGAAGTCCTTGGGCAGTTTGCCGACTTTCTGCGCCTGCTCAATCAATCCCGGCTGAAAACGCGAGTCGCTGATGTTGAGCAAGGCCTCGATCACCGCCGCATCGGTCTTGCCGCGAAGATCGGCGATGCCGTATTCGGTGACCACGATGTCCCGCAAGTGCCGGGGAATCGTGCAGTGGCCATACTCCCAGACGATGTTCGAGCTGACGTCGCCGCCGGATTCACGCCAGCTGCGCAGCAGCAACACCGATCGCGCGCCTTGCAGCGCATGGCCCTGAACCACGAAGTTGTACTGCCCGCCTACGCCGCTGAGCACACGCCCGTCTTCGAGCTGATCTGCCACGGCGGCCCCCAGCAACGTCACGGTGAAGGCTGTGTTGATGAACCGCGCATCGAGGCGCTGCAAGCGCTTGAGTTCTTCCTGGCCGTAGAGCTCGTTGATGAAGCTGATGCGGGTCATGTTGAATTCGAGCCGCTTGCTCTGGGGCAACTCGCGCAAGCGGTCATAGAAGCTGCGCGGGCCGAGAAAGAAGCCACCATGGACAGAGATGCCGTCGGTTTGCGCAGTCTCGTCGAGGGTGCCGGCATTCGCCTGTTGTTGGGTCGCCACGTCCGGGTAAGCCTTGCGCCGCACGATCCCGGCATCCGCCAGTACCAATAAGCCGTTGACGAACATCTCGCTGCAACCATACAGGCCGCTGGCGAACGGCTCGAGGCCGCCCTCGCGCTCGATCAGTTGCGCCCACTGACGGAGGTTCACCTCGGCCAGCAACGCCTTGTACGCGTCGTTGTCGGCCTGTCGCGCCAGCAGCGCCGCCGTCAGCGCATCACCCATGGAGCCGATGCCGATTTGCAACGTGCCGCCGTCACGTACCAGGGTGCTGGCATGCAGGCCGATGAAATGATCCTGAAATCCTACCGGCATGTTCGGCGTGGAGAACAGCGTGGTGTTGTCCTTCTGGTCGATCAGCAAGTCGAAGGTGTCGATGTCGAGCTCCGCATCGCCGGGCATGTAAGGCAGATCGTTGTGCACCTGGCCGACCATCAGGATGGTTTCTCCGGCGGCGCGGCGCTTGGCGATCATCGGCAACRGGTCAAGGGTGATGTCCGGGTTGCAGCTCAGGCTCAAGCGGTCGGGATGTTCGGCATCGCTGGCCACCAGCTGCGCCACCAGATTCAACCCGGCGRCATTGATGTCCCGCGCCGCATGGCTGTAGTTGCTGCTGACGTAATCCTGTTGCGCCGTGGCACTGTTGAGCAAGCTGCCAGGCTGCATGAAGAACTGCTGGATGTGAATGTTGCCCGGCAGTTGGTCGCGACGCAGATCGGCGAGAAACTCCAGCTCCGGATAATCGCCGAACACCCGTTCGATAAAGGGTTCGAGAAATCGCTTTTGCAATCCGTCGCCCAAGGGCGGACGGCCCAGGCACAGCGCGGTGTAGATCGTCAGCCGCCGCTCGGGCAGTTGCGCGATACGTCGATACAACGCGTTGACGAAGTGGTTGGGTTTGCCCAGGCCCAGGGGCAGGCCCATGTGAATGTGGACCGGCAACCGCGCCAGTACGTCATCGACCGCCTGCTCGATAGAACACAGCTGAACCATCGGATCCTCCCTCACGTTCCATGAATTGGGGTTGGTCCGAGCTTGCCGGGTCTTTACCGCAATGAACAGCCCTGTAGGAGCGAGCTTGCTCCGGGCGGCGCTCCGACGATGGTCGTCAACGATAACGCATGGAACCTGACACCCCGAGGCGCATTCGAACTCATCGCGAGCAAGCTCGCTCCTACAAGAGTTCACAACAAACCAAAGCAGAAATCACAGGCACAAAAAAGCCGCTCGCAAGCGGCTTTTCAGCAGCAAGACTCAGGCTTATTTCAGGCCGGACATCTTCTGGATGGCGCCTTTTAGCTCGGCGTCTGCACAATCGGCGCAGGTGCCTTTTGGCGGCATCGAGTTGAGGCCGGAGATCGCCTTGGCGAGCAGGCCGTCAACACCACCTTCTTTCTTGGCGCGCTCGCCCCAAGCGGCGGCATCACCGATTTTCGGTGCGCCCAACAGTCCGGTGCCATGGCAAGCGTTGCAATGTTTCGCAATCACTTCATCCGGAGTTTTTGCACCGCCACCGCCGCCAGCGGCAGTGGCCACTTCCATCCCCTTGCACTCTTTACCCTGAACACAAACCTGGCCGACTGGCTCAAGGCGTTTGGCGATTTCGTCGTTGGTCGCAGCTTGAGCGCTGACACTGACTGCCCATAGGGCCAATACGGTTGCTGGTGCAGCCAGCATTTTCATAATTAGGTTCACGCGTTCACCCTCAATGGTGGCTAGTCACGCCTACGGCCACGGTTCGCAGGCGGGCGCAAGTATAGCGGTAAGCCCGTCGCACTGAAACAACCCCAAAGTCGGAGGGGTCTTAGGCTGCGGCGGAAAAACAGCCCGGGCGCCTCCGCGATGCTGGCAGGACGCCTCTTTTCTTAGAAGTTCGCCGGCGTGGCTGCGCTGATTAGTCGCGCCGGCACATCGAACGGATTACGGAAACGGTGTGGCTTGGTACTTTCAAAGTAGTAGCTATCGCCGGCTTCGAGGACAAAAGTTTCGAGACCGACCACCAGTTCGAGTTTTCCTTCGACCAGGATGCCGGTTTCCTCGCCCTCATGGGTGAGCATCTCGTCACCGGTGTCGGCGCCTGGCGGATAGATTTCATTGAGGAATGCGATGGCCCGGCTCGGGTGCGCCCGACCGACCAGTTTCATGGTCACGGCGCCATCGGAAATATCGATCAGCTCGTTGGCCTTGTAGACGATCTGAGTCGGTTTTTCCTGCAGGATTTCTTCGGAAAAGAACTCGACCATGGACATGGGAATCCCGCCCAACACCTTGCGCAGCGAACTGATCGAAGGGCTCACGCTGTTCTTCTCGATCATCGAAATCGTGCTGTTGGTGACCCCCGCCCGTTTGGCGAGCTCACGCTGGGAAAGGCCTTTGAGCCTACGGATGGATTGCAGTCGTTCACCGACGTCCAAAGCTTGCGCCTCCAGGATTCAGGTTGTTGGAATAGTGAGCGTTATCATGGCGACAGCGTTCAGTATTTACAACACTTTGACCTGAATCCTGCTCAGCGAGGCGACTTCCGGTCTGGAGCCCCGCGCACTAAGCCCCGGAATAGAGCAGTGGCACCCGACGCAGGTTGCAGAAGATCTGGTAAGGAATCGTGCCGGCAGCCATGGCCACATCACTGGCGAGGATGTTTTTGCCCCACAACTCGACGGTCGAACCGAGGCCGGCCTGCGGCACATCGGTCAGATCGATACAGAGCATGTCCATCGATACCCGGCCAATCAGCTGGCTGCGCTGCCCGGCAACCAGCACTGGCGTGCCGGTCGGTGCCAGGCGCGGGTAGCCGTCGGCGTAACCCATGGCCACGACGCCAATGCGCATCGGTTTAGGGGTGATGAATTTGGCGCCGTAACCGACGGGCTCGCCAGCCGGCAACTCGCGCACACTGATCACTTTCGATTCCAGGGTCATGACCGGTTGCAGGCGCGATGCTGCTTCGTTGGCTTCTTCGAAGGGCGTAGCGCCATAGAGCATGATGCCTGGGCGCACCCAATCGCTCGGAATCTGCGGCCAACCGAGCACCGCCGGCGAGTTGCGCAGACTGACCTCGGCGGACAAGCCCTTGCGCGCCGCTTCAAATACCGCCACCTGATCGGCACTGGCCTGCTCATGCAGTTCATCGGCGCGAGCAAAGTGACTCATCAGCACTACTTTCGCGACCTTGCCGCTGGCCAGCAGGCGTTGATAGGCCGCTTGATAATCCGCCGGATGCAGCCCCACCCGGTGCATGCCCGAATCGAGTTTCAGCCACACGGTGATCGGCTTGCTCAATGTGGCTTTCTCGATGGCTTCGAGTTGCCACAGCGAATGCACCACGCACCAGAAATCATGCTCGACGATCAGCGACAACTCGTCGGCTTCGAAAAAACCTTCCAGCAGCAGCACCGGCGCACGAATACCCGCCGCCCGCAGCTCCAAGGCCTCTTCGATGCAGGCCACGGCAAACCCGTCTGCCTCGGCTTCCAGCGCCTGGGCACAACGCACCGCGCCATGGCCATAGGCATCGGCCTTGATCACCGCGAGGGCTTTGGCCCCCGTGAGTTCACGGGCGACTTGGTAGTTGTGACGCAGGGCTTGAAGATCGATCAGGGCACGGGCAGGACGCATGGCGGCAGACTTCTGGTCGGGTTATCGGGAAGAAAAACCGGCGCTGACTGACGGCGTGAACCGCCAGCAGCACCGGGAGAGGGATCTGTCTGAAAGCTTATGGCAGAGCGGCGACAACCGACAGCTCGACCAGGATTTGCGGTTCGCACAGTTTCGATTCGACTGTGGCACGGGCCGGGGCGACGCCTTTTGGCAGCCACTTGTCCCACACCGCGTTCATGCCTTCGAAATGCGCGTCGATGTCTTTCAGGTAAATCGTCACCGACAACAGATTGTTTTTGTCGGTGCCCGCCAGATCGAGCAAACGCTCGATATTGGCCAGGGTTTCACGGGTCTGCTGTTCAATCCCGGCGCTCAGGTCATCGCCGACCTGTCCGGCCAGGTAAACCGTGCCGTTATGGGTGACGATCTGACTCATGCGCTCATTGGTGAGCTGGCGCTGGACTGACATGCTTTGCAGGCTCCTGGGTTTTGTTGCCATAACGGGAAATATCGAGGCCTTCGGCGCTGATCTGCGGCTTTTTCTTTGCCATCAGATCAGCCAGCAAGCGACCGGAGCCGCACGCCATGGTCCAGCCGAGTGTGCCGTGACCGGTGTTCAGGAACAGATTCCTGAACGGGGTGGCGCCAACGATCGGCGTGCCGTCGGGAGTGGTCGGACGCAGGCCGGTCCAGAAACTGGCCTGGGCCAGATCGCCGCCCTGAGGATAAAGGTCGTTGACGATCATCTCCAGGGTTTCCCTGCGACGCGGGTTCAGCGACAGGTCAAAACCGGCGATTTCAGCCATGCCGCCAACGCGGATGCGGTTGTCGAAACGGGTGATCGCGACCTTGTAGGTCTCGTCGAGAATGGTCGATGTCGGGGCCATTGCCGGGTTGGTGATCGGCACGGTCAGGGAGTAGCCCTTGAGCGGGTACACCGGCGCCTTGATCCCCAGCGGCTTGAGCAGTTGCGGCGAGTAGCTGCCGAGGGCCAGCACGTAGCGGTCAGCGGTTTCCAGCTTGCCGTCGATCCACACGCCGTTGATGCGGTCACCGGCGAAGTCGAGGCGCTGAATGTCCTGGTCGAAACGGAATTGCACACCGAGGTTTGCGGCCATCTCGGCAAGCTTGGTGGTGAACATCTGGCAGTCGCCAGTCTGATCGTTCGGCAGGCGCAGGGCACCGGCGAGGATGTCAGTGACGCTGGCCAGGGCTGGCTCAACGCGGGCAATGCCGTCGCGGTCGAGCAGTTCGAACGGCACGCCGGACTCTTTCAGCACAGCGATGTCTTTCGCGGCGCCGTCCAGTTGAGCCTGGGTGCGGAACAGTTGGGTGGTGCCGAGGCTGCGGCCTTCGTAGGCAATGCCGGTTTCGGCGCGCAGTTCGTCGAGGCAGTCACGGCTGTACTCGGACAGACGGACCATGCGCTCCTTGTTCACCGCGTAACGGCTGGCGGTGCAGTTGCGCAGCATCTGTGCCATCCACAGGTACTGGTCGATGTCGGCAGTAGCCTTGATCGCCAAGGGTGCGTGGCGCTGCAACAGCCACTTGATGGCCTTGAGCGGTACGCCCGGCGCAGCCCACGGCGAGGCATAACCCGGCGACACCTGGCCGGCGTTGGCGAAACTGGTCTCCATGGCAGCAGCCGGCTGCCGGTCGACCACCACCACTTCGAATCCGGCACGGGCCAGATAATAAGCACTGGTGGTACCGATGACGCCGCTACCCAAGACCATGACGCGCATTTTCATATCCCTCATCGCGGCTAACCGCTGACGTTTGTTATTCAGAGCTTCAGATGCGCGCAGTGTAAAAAAGATCTGCCAGTGCTTTTCACTATATAAGCGCCTATATTTGGCGACAATTCTCGGCAAAAACCCTTTTCACGGAGGCGCATCCCCTATGCGTACCAACACTCAGACCAAACGTGAGCTGGACAAGATCGACCGCAACATCCTGCGGATCCTGCAAGCGGACGGGCGGATTTCCTTTACGGAGCTTGGAGAAAAGGTCGGGCTCTCGACCACGCCCTGTACTGAGCGGGTCCGGCGTCTGGAGCGCGAAGGGATCATCATGGGCTACAACGCCAGGCTCAATCCGCAGCACCTGAAGGGTAGTCTGCTGGTGTTCGTCGAGATCAGCCTGGACTACAAATCCGGCGATACTTTCGAAGAGTTCCGACGCGCGGTGCTGAAATTACCCCATGTGCTGGAGTGCCATCTGGTGTCAGGGGATTTCGACTACCTGGTGAAGGCGCGGATCTCCGAGATGGCCTCGTACCGCAAATTGCTGGGCGACATCCTGCTCAAGCTGCCCCATGTGCGCGAGTCCAAGAGCTATATCGTGATGGAAGAGGTGAAAGAGAGCCTGACCTTGCCGATTCCGGATTGAGGATTTTCCGGTGTCTGTTCAGACCCCATCGCGAGCAAGCTCGCTCCCACAGGGTCGGTGCAGCACCTGTGGGAGCGGCGGTGCGGCGATCCGACTTGCCCGCGATGAAGTCGACTCGGTTCTGCTGAAGTACGCCGCCGCTTAAACCAACACCTGCCGAGTGCTGGCCATGTACTCGAACACCTGCTTCTCCACCCGCGGATGAATCAGCTCCACCGGCCCGCGCCCGTTGGGGCACGGCAAGGTCTTGGTGGTGCCGAACAACCGGCAGATCAGCGGCCGCTCGTCATACACGGTGCAACCATTCGGTCCCAGATGCACACAGTTGAGCTCTTCCATGGCGGCATCCTGCTCGGCGCGGGTCTTGCGCGGCAGGCGCGACATTTCTTCCGGTGAGGTGGTCACCGGCCCGCAGCAGTCATGGCATCCGGGAACGCACTCGAACGAGGGAATCTGCTGGCGCAGGGTACGGATTGTCTGGCTGTTGCAGCTCATTGAAGCGGTGACCAATAGCGGAATAGAGCCGGATTCTGACGCAAAAGCTTCGATCCAGACAGCACCAGCCGACCAATGTTGCCCGTCCGGAAAGGTCCGGCTTATGCTCCGTCAGGTTTTCCAAACGCAAGAATCAGGATCACGCACATGAATGCCCGTGCTCAACAGCCTGCTCTGAACCACACTGCTTCCTACTACGCCGCCAGCAGCCTGCCGCAGCCCGAACTTCCGGCGCTCAAAGGCGAAGTGCTGGCCGATGTCTGTGTGGTGGGCGGCGGGTTTTCGGGGTTGAACACGGCGCTTGAGCTCGCCGAACGTGGCCTCAGCGTGGTGTTGCTTGAGGCCCACAAGATCGGCTGGGGCGCCAGTGGACGCAATGGCGGGCAGCTGATTCGCGGCGTCGGCCACGGCCTCGATCAGTTCACCAATGTCATCGGTGTCGAAGGCGTGCGGCAAATGAAACTCATGGGCCTGGAAGCCGTGGAAATCGTCCGGCAACGGGTCGAGCGCTGCCAGATCCCCTGCGACCTGACCTGGGGTTACTGCGACCTCGCCAACAAGCCCCGTGACCTTGAAGGCTTCGCCGAGGATGCCGAAGAACTGCGCAGCCTCGGTTATCGCTACGAGACCCGTTTGCTGCAAGCCAATGAGATGCACACCGTGGTCGGTTCCACGCGTTACGTCGGTGGCCTGATCGACATGGGTTCGGGGCACCTGCATCCACTGAACCTGGCCTTGGGCGAAGCAGCCGCGGCACAACGACTGGGGGTCCAGTTGTTCGAGCAGTCGGCCGTGACCCGCATCGACTATGGCCCCGAGGTCAAGGTCCATACCGCCGAGGGCTCGGTGCGCGCCAAGACCCTGGTGCTGGGCTGCAATGCCTACCTCAATAACCTCAATCCGGAACTCAGCGGTAAAGTCCTGCCCGCCGGCAGCTACATCATCGCCACCGAACCATTGAGCGAAGAACTGGCCCACGCCCTGCTGCCACAGAACATGGCGGTCTGTGACCAGCGGGTGGCGCTGGATTACTACCGGCTCTCGGCGGACCGGCGCCTGCTGTTTGGTGGCGCCTGCCATTACTCGGGCCGCGACCCGAAAGACATCGCCGCGTACATGCGCCCGAAAATGCTCGAGGTTTTCCCGCAATTGAGCGCAGTGAAGATCGATTACCAATGGGGCGGCATGATCGGCATCGGCGCCAATCGCCTGCCGCAGATCGGGCGACTCAAGGACCAGCCGAACGTGTACTACGCACAGGCCTATTCCGGTCATGGCGTGAATGCCACGCACCTGGCCGGCAAGCTACTGGCCGAAGCTATCAGCGGCCAGCACAGTGGCGGCTTCGATCTGTTTGCCCAGGTGCCGCACATCACCTTCCCCGGCGGCAAACATTTGCGTTCGCCGTTGCTGGCGTTGGGGATGCTGTGGCATCGGCTTAAAGAGTTGGTCTGAAAGATTGTCGGTGTCAGCTCAGACGCCTTCGCGGGCAAGCCCGCTCCCACAGTGATTGATAGTGTTCACAAGATGTGTGTACACCGCCGAAACCTGTGGGAGCGGGCTTGCCCGCGAAGAGGCCCGGGAGGCCGTCGCAAAACTCAGATCCTCCAGAAAGGCTTCAGCCCCTCCTCTCGCGCCTGCTCCCGCGTCAGCCCGATATCCTTGAGCTGGTCGACCGTCAGCGCCAGCAACGCCTTGCGCGTGTGCAGCCGACGCCAGAACTGATCCCAACGACTCTGGCCGGACGACACATTGTGCATGCCCGCCTCCCGCGTGCCGTTGTTCTGCCCTGCCGCCAGTTCCTGACTGTGTAACGTCAGCCGCACATCGCTCAAACCGTTCATCTTGGATGCTCCTGTTTACTTGGGTAGCCAGAGGTTCCATGATGCGCGGGCGCGAAAAAGCATTACAGATTCAAAACAACTGTATTAACTCAATACAGTTTTGTCGATTCCGCCACTGAATCCTGATTTCTTGCCTGATCTGTACTGGTTAACCGAATCCCACCAATCGAGGCTGCATCATGACCCTTTACGTCAACCTCGCCGAGTTGCTCGGCACACGTATCGAACAGGGCTTCTATCGCCCCGGTGACCGGCTGCCCTCGGTACGGGCGCTGAGTGTCGAGCACGGCGTCAGCCTGAGCACGGTGCAGCAGGCCTATCGGGTGCTGGAGGACAGCGGGCTGGCCATGCCACGACCCAAGTCCGGGTACTTCGTTCCGGCCAGTCGCGAATTGCCGGACTTGCCGGCAGTCGGCCGCCCGGCTCAAAGGCCGGTGGACATTTCGCAATGGGATCAGGTGCTGGAATTGATCCGCGCCGTACCACGCAAAGATGTGGTGCAACTCGGGCGCGGCATGCCGGATATCACCAGTCCGACCATGAAGCCTCTGCTGCGTGACCTGGCGCGAATCAGCCGGCGGCAGGATATGCCTGGCCTGTATTACGACAATATCCACGGCAACCTCGAACTGCGCGAACAAATCGCTCGCCTGATGCTCGATTCCGGCTGCCAGTTGGGCGCCAGCGATCTGGTGGTCACCACTGGATGCCATGAAGCGCTGTCCACCAGCATTCGCGCGACTTGCGAGCCGGGGGACATTGTGGCGGTGGACTCGCCGAGCTTTCACGGTGCCATGCAGACCCTCAAGGGCCTGGGCATGAAAGCCCTGGAAATCCCCACCGATCCACTGACCGGCATCAGCCTCGAAGCGCTGGAACTGGCGCTGGAGCAGTGGCCGATCAAGGTCATACAGCTGACCCCCAACTGCAACAACCCGTTGGGCTACATCATGCCCGAGTCGCGCAAACGTGCGTTGTTGACGCTCGCGCAACGGTTTGACGTGGCGATCATCGAGGACGATGTGTATGGCGAACTGGCCTATACCTATCCACGCCCGCGCACGATCAAATCCTTCGACGAGGACGGTCGCGTCCTGTTGTGCAGTTCGTTTTCCAAGACCCTGGCGCCGGGCCTGCGTATCGGCTGGGTCGCGCCGGGCCGTTATCTGGAACGGGTGCTGCACATGAAATACATCAGCACCGGCTCCACCGCGCCACAACCGCAGATCGCCATCGCCGAATTTCTCAAGGGCGGCCATTTCGAGCCGCATTTGCGGCGGATGCGCACGCAATACCAACGCAATCGCGACCTGATGATCGATTGGGTAAGCCGCTACTTCCCGGCCGGCACCCGTGCCAGTCGTCCGCAAGGCAGTTTCATGCTGTGGGTGGAATTGCCGGACGGCTTCGACACCCTGAAACTGAATCGTGCCCTGCACGACCAGGGCGTACAGATTGCCGTGGGCAGCATCTTCTCCGCCTCGGGCAAGTACCGCAATTGCCTGCGCATGAACTACGCTGCCAAACCAACACCGCAGATCGAAGACGCGGTGCGCAAGGTCGGTGCGACAGCGTTCAAACTGCTGGCGGAAACCGATCAGCTGAGCGACTGACTTTTATTCGGGAATCAGCGTCCATATGCCTAACTGCGCCGCCAAACGGAACGATCCTACGTGAGAGCCAGAAAGCCCCTGCTTGCTCTTTTGCTGCTCGCCACGTTCCTGGGCGGTTGCTCCAGCTTCGACGTTCAGCGTGTACCGAGCCAGGCGCTACCGGCTTCAGACTCGGCATTCGGTCGCTCGGTCCAGGCACAGGCTGCACCTTACAAGGGGCAATCGGGCTTTCGCCTGCTATCGGACAGCACCGAGGCCTTCACCGCCCGTGCCGAACTGATACGCAATGCCCAAAGCAGCCTCGATTTGCAGTACTACATCGTGCACGACGGCATCAGCACGCGCATGTTGATCGAGGAATTGCTAAAAGCTGCCGATCGGGGCGTACGGGTGCGGGTACTGCTCGACGACACCGCCAGCGACGGCCTGGACCGGGTCATCGCCACCCTCGCCGCGCATCCGAAAATCCAGATCCGCGTGTTCAATCCGCTGAATCTTGGTCGCAGCACCGGCGTGACCCGTACCGTGGGCCGGCTGTTCAATCTGTCGCAACAACATCGACGCATGCACAACAAGCTGTTGCTGGCGGACAACAGCATGGCCATCGTCGGAGGACGCAATCTGGGGGACGAGTATTACGATGCCAAGCCCAACATGAATTTCACCGACATCGACATGCTCAGTGTCGGTCCGGTTGCCGAGCAACTCGGGCACAGTTTCGACCAGTACTGGAACAGCGCCCTGAGCAAGCCGATCGACGAGTTCCTGTCGAGCAAACCTTCCCCCCAGGACCTGGAAAACACCCGCACCCGGCTGGAAGAGTCCCTGGCGGAAACGCGAAAACAAAATCACGCGCTCTACAAACACTTGATGACCTTCACCACCCACCCGCGCCTGGACATCTGGCGCCGCGAACTGATCTGGGCCTGGAACCAGGCATTGTGGGATGCGCCGAGCAAGGTACTGGCCAAGGGCGAGCCCGATCCGCAGTTGCTGCTGACCACGCAACTGGCACCTGAACTCAACAACGTCAGCAAAGAACTGATCATGATCTCGGCCTACTTTGTGCCCGGCCAGCCGGGACTGGTGTACCTGACCGGGCGCGCCGATGCCGGCGTTTCCGTGAGTTTGCTGACCAATTCACTGGAAGCCACGGACGTTCCCGCCGTACACGGTGGCTACGCCCCCTATCGCAGGGCGCTGCTGGAGCACGGCGTGAAGCTCTACGAATTGCGTAGCCAGCCCGGTGAGGGCGGCGGCAGCGGTAGCGGGCCGCATCTGTTTTCCAGCAGCGCCTATCACAGCTCTGACTCCAGCCTGCACAGCAAGGCGATGATCTTCGACCAGCAGAAATCCTTTATCGGCTCTTTCAATTTCGATCCGCGCTCGGTGCTGTGGAACACCGAAGTCGGCGTGCTGGTGGACAGCCCGGAATTGGCCGCACAGGTCCGTGAACTGGCGTTGCAGGGCATGGCACCGGCCCTGAGTTATCAGGTGGAGCTGGAAAACGATCAGATCGTCTGGACCACCGAAGACGACGGAAAAATGCACACCCTGACCAAGGAGCCAGGTAGTTCGTGGCGGCGATTCAATGCGTGGCTGAGCAATACGGTTGGGCTGGAGAAAATGCTCTAGGCCGGCTCGACAATCGCCCCAAACGCACCTTGCCGCGACACCACGATCAATACGCCCAAGGCCCCCACCGCCATCAGCAACGGCAACGCATGACCGCTGATCCACTGGCTGCCGGCGCCCGCCAACAGCGGCCCGATCAGACAACCAATCCCCCACAGCTGGGCGATGTGGGCGTTAGCCCGCACCAGCGCATCGTCGCGATAACGCTCGCCGATCAGGATCAACGACAAGGTGAATAACCCGCCAGCGCTGGCGCCGAACAACACCCACAGCGGCCAGATCAGCAATGTGTCGATCAGCATCGGAATCGCCAGACTCGACAGCAGCAAGACGACTGCGCAGCCGGTAAACAACGCACGGCGTGACAAGCGATCGGCCAACGCACCAATCGGCAATTGCAGCACTGCATCGCCGACCACCACTGTACTGACCATCGCCAGGGCGATCTCCGTGGTGAAGCCCTGGCGCAGGCAATAGACCGGCAACAGCGTCAGAATCATCGCCTCGAACGCGGCGAACAGCGACACCGCCCAGGCAATCGCCGGCAGGCCACGACAGAACGCGAGCAAATCACTCAAGGTCACGCTGCTGGCCTCGCTGCTCGGTGCACCACTGCGCCCCAGCAACAGAAACGGAGCAGCCATCAGTAAACCGACGCCGACCCAAAAACCATAATCGTGCTCGGTGCCAAGGAAGCCCAGCAACACCGGCCCGGCCAGCTGACTCAGTGCGTAGCTGCTGCCATACAGCGCCACCAGCCGCCCGCGCCATTGCTCGACCACCAGTTGATTGATCCAGCTTTCACCGATGATGAATACCAGGGTCAGGATCACCCCGATCATCAGCCGCAACACCAACCAGATCGGATAGCTCGGCAACAGCGCCAGCAAACCGATCGAAACCGCCCCGGCCCACAGGCACAGGCGCATCAGATTGGCCGTACCGAAGCGCGCCGCCAAATGACTGGAGATTTTCGCCCCCAACAGGACGCCGATGGCCGGCATCGCCGCCATCACACCAATGGCAAACGAGCCGTAGCCCCAACTCTCCAGACGAAAGGACACCAGCGGCATGCTGACACCCAGGGCCAGGCCGACACTCAGGACAGATGCCAAAACGGCGAAATAAGTCGCCCAACGCATGTTCCACGCTCCTGTGGATATTTTTTATGTACAACACAAAACACTGTGGGAGCGAGCTTGCTCGCGATAGCGGTACAACATTCAACATTGAAGTCGACTGTTACACCGCTATCGCGAGCAAGCTCGCTCCCACAAGGGATCTGTGTCGTTCAGGAGGCCTGCTTACAACAGGCCTCCCTTAACGACCTACAACTTGATCCAGGTCGCCTTCAGCTCGGTGTACTTGTCAAACGCGTGCAGGGACTTGTCGCGACCGTTGCCGGACTGCTTGAAGCCACCGAACGGAGCGGTCATGTCGCCGCCATCGTACTGGTTGACCCACACGCTACCGGCACGCAGTGCTCGGGCAGTGAGGTGAGCCTTGGAGATGTCGGCCGTCCAGACCGCAGCGGCCAGGCCGTACGGCGTGTCGTTGGCGATCGCGATGGCCTCTTCGGCGCTGTCGAATGCAATGACCGACAGTACCGGGCCGAAGATTTCTTCCTGGGCGATTTTCATCGCGTTGCTCACACCGTCGAAAATCGTCGGCTCAACGTAAGTGCCGCCAGTTTCCTGGAGCGTACGCTTGCCTCCGGCCACCAGCTTGGCGCCGTCGGCATGGCCGGACTCGATGTAGGACAGCACGGTGTTCATCTGCTGGGTATCGACCAGCGCGCCAACGTTGGTCGCCGGGTCCAGCGGGTTGCCCGGCTTCCAGGTTTTCAGCGCCTCGATCACCAGCGGCAGGAATTTATCCTTGATCGAACGCTCCACCAGCAGGCGCGAACCGGCAGTGCAAACTTCGCCCTGGTTAAAGGCGATGGCACCGGCAGCCGCTTCGGCAGCGTCTTGCAGGTTCGGCGCATCGGCGAACACGATGTTCGGGCTCTTGCCGCCGGCTTCGAGCCAGACGCGCTTCATGTTCGACTCGCCGGAGTAGATCAGCAGCTGCTTGGCGATTTTTGTCGAACCAGTGAATACCAGGGTGTCGACGTCGTTGTGCAGGGCCAGGGCCTTGCCGACTGTGTGACCGTAACCCGGCAATACGTTCAGCACGCCTTTCGGGATGCCGGCTTCGACAGCCAGTTCAGCGATGCGAATCGCCGTCAGCGGCGATTTTTCCGACGGTTTGAGAATCACCGAGTTACCGGTGGACAGCGCAGGACCCAGCTTCCAGCACGCCATCATCAGCGGGAAGTTCCACGGCACGATGGCACCGACCACGCCAACCGGCTCACGGGTCACCAGGCCCAGTTGATCGTGCGGGGTTGCAGCGACTTCGTCGTAGATCTTGTCGATGGCTTCGCCGCTCCAGCTCAGAGCTTGCGCCGCGCCGGGAACGTCGATGTGCAGGGAATCGCTGATCGGCTTGCCCATGTCCAAAGTTTCAAGCAGGGCCAGCTCTTCGGCGTGCTGCTTGAGCAGGCCGGCGAAACGGATCATGGTGGATTTGCGTTTGGTCGGCGCCAGGCGCGACCAGACACCGGAATTGAAGGTGGTGCGGGCGTTTTCCACGGCGCGCTGGGCGTCGGCGGCGTCACAGCTGGCAATCTTGCCCAGCAGACGGCCATCGACCGGGCTGATGCACTCGAAGGTCTCGCCAGAGGCGGCGTCGGTGTATTCGCCATTGATATAAGCGCGGCCTTCTATTTTCAGGTCGCGGGCACGTTGTTCCCAGTCGGCACGGGTCAGGGTGGTCATGCGAATGTCCTCCTCTTATTGATACGACACCCGCGTTCTTCGCGGGCGCTGTCAGGAATTCTGCCCGGCCAGCCTGCTATTCGGCCCAAGGCATCCGCCACCCTAAACCAGCCGCCCATGAAGTTTCAATATATTTGACATAACGCCGGCAAACGGCCTTGCGATGTTCATTTTAATAAACATAGACTTTGGGCTGACCAACCACTCGCGCCGTAATCACGGAGGGAAAACAACAATGAACATCCAGAACGTCGTCGACTTCAGCCAGGCTACCACCGTCGCCGAACGCTACCGTCCGGACCCGGCCAAAGTGCTCAAGGGCGACCCGGAGCAAGCGGTTTACAACCACTACAACAGCCCTTGTGGTCAGTTGAACGCCGGTGTGTGGGAAGGTGCCGTCGGCCAGTGGATGGTGAACTTCACCGAACACGAATACTGCGAAATCGTTCAGGGTGTTTCGGTGCTACGCGACAGCGACGGCAACGCCAAGACCTTGCGCGCCGGTGACCGCTTCGTCATTCCGGCCGGGTTCAAAGGCACCTGGGAAGTGCTGGAGCCATGCCGCAAGATCTACGTGGCGTTTGAACAGAAGGCTTGAAGATTTCAGGTGTTTGAGCCGGCGAAGAGCCCCTGAAAGCCGACACAAAAACCCTCAGGCAACAAAAAAGGCCCGTATCKCGMGATACGGGCCTTTTTTGTAAGAGGGAAAAATCAATTACTTGATTTTGCCTTCTTTGTAGATCACGTGCTTGCGAACAACCGGATCATATTTCTTGATCTCGATTTTGTCCGGGGTAGTACGCTTGTTCTTGTCGGTAGTGTAGAAGTGACCAGTACCGGCGCTCGAAATCAAACGAATCAATTCACGCATGATTAGCTCCCTTAAACCTTGCCATCGCGGCGAAGTTCGGCCAGCACGACAGTGATGCCACGCTTGTCGATGATACGCATGCCTTTGGCAGATACGCGCAGACGCACAAAACGTTTCTCTTCTTCAACCCAGAAGCGGTGATGCTGCAGGTTCGGCAGGAAACGACGACGGGTTTTGTTGTTTGCGTGGGAAATGTTATTCCCGGTTACCGGACCCTTACCGGTAACTTGACATACTCTAGACATGCCTCAGCCCTCTAAAACCACATGCCCAACCCGGCATGGGTTGGCCGCTTAATCTCTCAGTCATTTGGCGCCAGGCGCCGCGTTTCTTTAGAGGTCTTACCGGCTACACCTACAGTGAAGGAACCGGGCCCCTAGAAAAGAGCGCTGCTTTATACCAGAAAGACTGGAGAGCAACAACATTYAGTGTGCGTAGAATTCACAAAATCCCCGTTTTCCGGGCTTCGAGCGCCTTGGACAAAGGCTATCGTCGATGGCGACCGCTCGTCGCAGAGTATCGCTCACCGAGCCGACCAGGGAGTTTGCTCAACCGCTGCACAGCAAATTCAGTCGCCTATAGTCTCCTCAAAATGAAAAAGGGGATAGTCATTTGCAAAAGAGCCCACTAGGGTAAGCCTTTTCCAGACTGCACTTGCAGATGGGCCTTCGATCTGTAAAGGAAGCCGACCATGCGCCTCGCTGCCCTACCGCTGTTGCTCGCCCCGCTTCTGCTGAGCCCACAGGCCTTTGCCGCCGCCCTGAGCGTCTGCACCGAAGCCAGCCCTGAAGGCTTCGACGTGGTGCAGTACAACTCGCTGACCACCACCAACGCCTCGGCCGATGTGCTGATGAACCGCCTGGTGGACTTCGACACAGCCAGTGGCAAAGTGGTCGCCAGCCTCGCCGACAGCTGGGAAGTCAGCACCGACGGCCTGACCTACGTCTTCAAGTTGCACCCGCTGGTGAAATTCCATCGAACGGAGTACTTCACCCCAACGCGTGACCTGAGCGCCGAGGATGTGATTTTCAGCTTCGAACGCATGCTCGACCCGGCCAATGCGTGGCACAAAGTCGCCCAGAGCGGCTTCCCGCATGCGCAATCGATGCAGTTGCCTGCACTGATCAAGAAGATCGACGCCCTCGATCCGCAGACCGTGCGCTTCACCCTCGACCACCCGGATTCGACCTTCCTGGCGACCCTGAGCATGGGCTTCGCCTCGATCTATTCGGCCGAATACGCCGACAAACTGATGAAAGCCGGCACGCCGGAGAAGCTCAACAGCCAGCCAATCGGCACCGGGCCGTTCGTTTTCACGCGCTTCCAGAAGGACGCCTCGGTTCGCTACAAAGCCAACCCCGAATACTTCGGCGGTAAACCCTCTGTAGACCCGCTGATCTTCGCAATCACGCCGGACGCCAACGTGCGCCTGCAGAAATTGCGCCGTAACGAATGCCAGATCGCCCTGTCGCCCAAGCCTCTGGACGTACAGGAAGCGCTGAAAGAGCCGGCTCTGAAAGTCGAAAAGACTGACGCGTTCATGACCGCATTCGTCGGCATCAACAGCCAGCATCCGCCGCTGGACAAGCCAGAAGTGCGTCAGGCCATCAACCTTGCCTTCGACAAGGCCAGCTATGTCAAAGCCGTGTTCGAAGACACCGCCGAGGCGGCCAACGGTCCGTACCCGCCCAACACCTGGAGCTACGCGAAAAACCTGCCGGGCTACCCTCACGACATCGAAAAGGCCAAAGTCTTGATGGCCAAAGCCGGACTCAAGGAAGGCTTCCAGACCACCATCTGGACCCGCCCTTCCGGCAGCCTGCTCAACCCCAACCCGAGCCTCGGTGCGCAACTGCTGCAGTCCGACCTGGCCGAAATCGGCATTCAGGCAGAAATACGTGTGATCGAATGGGGCGAGCTGATCCGCCGCGCCAAGGCCGGTGAACACGACTTGCTGTTCATGGGGTGGGCTGGCGACAACGGTGACCCGGACAACTTCCTCACGCCGCAGTTTTCCTGCGCCGCGGTCAAGTCCGGGACCAACTTCGCCCGTTACTGCAACCAGGATCTGGACAAGCTGATCAGCGCCGGCAAGACCACTGGCGAGCAAGGTGTGCGTAGCAAGCTCTACGAACAGGCGCAGACGCAGATCCAGCAGCAGGCGCTGTGGTTGCCCCTGGCCCACCCAACTGCTTTCGCGCTGACGCGCAAGGATGTCGAGGGATACTCGGTCAGCCCGTTCGGTCGACAGGATTATTCGAAGGTCAATTTCAAATAACCCGCCATACACAAAACCTGTAGGAGTGAGCCTGCTCGCGATTGCATTCTTTCAATTATCGGACAAGGTGACTGACACGACGCCATCGCGAGCAGGCTCGCTCCTACAGGGGCTCGCATCATCCTGCCTACATCCACCCATACTCCGCCATGGACAACGGATCGCCGTCGCCGATGATGAAATGGTCAAGCACCCGCACGTCAATCAACTCCAGCGCCTTTTGCAGGCGCTTGGTCAGCACCCGGTCGGACTGACTGGGGTCGGTGTTGCCCGAAGGATGATTGTGGCAGAGGATCAATGCCGCTGCGTTGTTGGYCAAGGCGCGCTTGACCACCTCTCGCGGATGAACACTGGTGTTGTCGATGGAGCCGCGAAACAGCGTCTCAAACGTCAGCACCTGATGCTTGGAATCGAGAAACAGGCAACCAAATACCTCGTGTGGCTCATGGCGCAGCATCGATTTCAGGTACTCGCGAACCGCGTGAGGATTCTCCAGTGCCGATTTTTGGCGCGCACGCTCGGCCAGATGACGCCTGCTCATTTCTTGCGCAGCCTGCAACTGTGCAAATTTCGCCGGCCCAAGTCCCAACTGCTTGCTGAACGTTTCCTGATCGGCCTCAAGCAGCAAACGCAGGCTGCCAAACTGATTCAACAGGTGTCGCGCCAGATCTACTGCACTTTTACCCACCACGCCCGTGCGTAAAAAGATCGCCAGCAGTTCGGCATCCGAAAGGCTTCCCGCGCCCTGTTCAAGCAACCTCTCCCGCGGCCGTTCCGCCGCCGGCCAATCGCGAATACTCATAGCACCTCCCTGTCTGTGGGCACCGCTGTTCCATAGCGGTCGCTGTGATATCGTAGCCCATCTTTTTTGCGGGCGAATTCACCCTGGGGAGGGGGGTTCGCCACGTATGTCACCAACGAATTGAAAGGCAGGCCTATGCAGCGGCTGTATCGGAAACGCATTGTTCTGGGCGTCGGCGGCGGCATCGCTGCCTACAAGAGCGCCGACCTGGTTCGCCGCCTGATCGATCAGGGCGCGGAAGTGCGCGTGGTCATGACCCGTGGCGGCGCAGAGTTCATCACCCCGCTGACCATGCAGGCCCTGTCCGGGCACCCGGTCCACCTGGACCTGCTGGACCCGGCGGCCGAAGCGGCCATGGGCCACATCGAACTGGCCAAATGGGCCGACCTGGTACTGATCGCCCCCGCCACGGCGGACTTGATCGCCCGTCTGGCCCAAGGCATTGCCGACGACCTGCTGACCACGCTGGTGCTGGCCACCGACGCGGTGGTCGCCGTTGCACCGGCAATGAACCAGGCGATGTGGCGCGATCCGGCGACCCAGGCCAACCTGCAAACCCTCGAAAGCCGCGACATCAAGGTCTTCGGCCCGGCTTCCGGCAGCCAGGCCTGCGGCGACGTGGGCCTGGGGCGCATGCTCGAAGCCCTTGAACTCGCCCAATGCGCTGCCGACTGCTTCCAGCGTCAGGCACTGACCGGTAAACACGTGTTGATCACGGCCGGTCCGACCCAGGAAAACATCGACCCGGTGCGCTACATCACCAACCACAGCTCCGGGAAAATGGGCTTTGCCCTGGCCGAAGCCGCCGTGGAAGCCGGTGCCCGCGTAACCCTGATCACCGGCCCGGTGCATCTGCCGACCCCGGATCGCGTCACCCGCATCGATGTGGTCAGCGCCCGCGACATGTTGGCCGCTTGTGAAGCGGCGATCCCTTGCGACCTGTTCATCGCCTCGGCAGCAGTCGCGGACTACCGCCCGGAAGTCGTTGCCCCACAGAAACTCAAGAAAGATCCTACAAACGGCGACGGCTTATTGCTACAGATGGTGCGTAACCCGGACATCCTGGCCACCATCGCCACCCGCCCCGACCGCCMGTTCAGTGTCGGTTTCGCCGCCGAGACCGAACACCTGCTCGATTACGCTGCGCGCAAGCTGAAAGACAAGAACCTCGATTTGATCGTCGCCAACGACGTCGCCAACCCGAGCATTGGCTTCAACAGCGAAGAAAACGCCTGCAGCGTGATCGACCGTGAGCTACACGCCACACTTTTCGCCCAGACCAGCAAGAGCAAGATTGCTCGCCAGCTGATCACTTTTATCGCCGAACGTCTGAACCAGGTTTAATTTACATGCACGCTTTGCAAGCCAAGATCCTCGACCCCCGCATCGGTACCGAATTCCCGCTGCCGCAATACGCCACACCGGGCTCCGCCGGCCTCGACCTGCGCGCCATGCTGGAACAGGACACCGTGATCAAGCCGGGTGAAACCGTGCTGATCCCCACTGGTCTGTCGGTCTATATCGGCGACCCGAACCTGGCAGCGCTGATTCTTCCGCGCTCGGGGATGGGCCATAAGCACGGCATCGTGCTGGGCAACCTGGTGGGGCTGATCGACTCCGACTACCAAGGCCCATTGATGGTCTCCTGCTGGAACCGTGGCCAGACCGAATTCACCATGCCGGTTGGCGAGCGCCTGGCGCAATTGGTGCTGGTACCGGTAGTGCAGGCTCACTTCGAAATGGTTGAAGAGTTTGTTGAAACCGAGCGCGGCACTGGCGGTTTCGGTCATACCGGTACCCGTTGATCCGGTCACGCTCTTCTTGTGGCGGTGGAACGGACTCCCTCGCCACAAAATTCAAATTGTCATCTGCAAGGTTTAGCTCCGAAAATCAAGGCATTGCCCGGTCAAACCCCTACCGTCAGGGGCATCATGGCCCTTTCATACCACGAACTCTCTGTGGAAAACGCCGTCATACCCTTCAGTTTGAACCTGCTGCCGAATGAATCGGCGGCCTGTCCAGCCACTTTCGAGATGGAGCATTTCCACAGATGAACACCCCGGCCAAAGTCGCACCCAAGTTCCCTGACAGCATCTTTCGCGCCTATGACATCCGCGGCACCGTCCCGGAATTCCTGAACGCTGAAACCGCTTACTGGATCGGCCGCGCCGTCGGCTCCCAAAGCCTGGCCCAGGGCGAGCCAAACGTGTCCGTCGGGCGCGATGGCCGCTTGTCCGGCCCGGAGCTGGTCGCGCAACTGATCAAAGGCATCGCCGACAGCGGCTGCCACGTCAGTGATGTCGGCCTGGTCCCGACTCCGGCGCTCTACTACGCCGCCAACGTGCTCGCCGGCAAATCCGGCGTGATGCTTACCGGCAGCCACAACCCGTCGAACTACAACGGCTTCAAGATCGTCATTGCCGGCGACACCCTGGCCAACGAACAGATCCAGGCCCTGCATGACCGCCTCAAGACCAACAACCTGAGCAGCGGCCAGGGCAGCATCACCCAGGTCGAGATCCTCGACCGCTACACCACCGAAATCGTCCAGGACATCAAGCTGGCCCGTCGCCTGAAAGTGGTCGTGGACTGCGGCAACGGCGCCGCCGGCGTGATCGCCCCGCAACTGATCGAAGCGCTGAACTGTGAAGTCATCCCGCTGTTCTGCGAGGTGGATGGCAACTTCCCGAACCACCACCCGGACCCGGGCAAGCCTGAAAACCTCGTGGACCTGATCGCCAAGGTCAAGGAAACCAACGCTGACATTGGCCTGGCCTTCGACGGCGATGGCGACCGCGTCGGCGTGGTGACCAACACCGGCAGCATCGTCTACCCGGACCGCCTGCTGATGCTGTTCGCCCGCGACGTCGTGGCGCGCAACCCGGGCGCCGAGATCATCTTCGACGTCAAATGCACTCGCCGCCTGATTCCGCTGATCAAGGAATACGGTGGCCGGTCGTTAATGTGGAAGACCGGTCACTCGTTGATCAAAAAGAAAATGAAACAATCCGGCGCCCTGCTGGCTGGCGAAATGAGCGGGCACATCTTCTTCAAGGAGCGCTGGTTCGGTTTCGACGACGGCATTTACAGCGCCGCGCGCTTGCTGGAGATCCTCAGCAAGGAAAAATCCTCGGCCGAAGAGCTGTTCGCGACCTTCCCGAACGATATTTCTACGCCGGAAATCAATATCCATGTGACCGAAGAGAGCAAATTCAGCATCATTGATGCATTGCACGATGCGCAGTGGGGCGCAGGCGCCGACCTGACCACCATTGACGGCGTGCGAGTCGACTATGCCAAAGGCTGGGGCCTGGTACGCGCATCCAACACCACACCGGTGCTGGTGCTGCGTTTCGAGGCCGATGACGAGGCTGAACTGCAACGCATCAAGGATGTGTTCCACATCCAGCTCAAGCGCGTTGCACCTGATCTCCAACTACCGTTCTGATTCACCCGGAGCCCTGAATGACCCTCGAACGCGAAGCCGCCGCCAACACCGCCAAGGTCCTGTCCGAAGCGTTGCCTTACATCCGCCGTTATGTCGGCAAGACCCTGGTGATCAAATACGGCGGCAACGCGATGGAAAGCGAGGAGCTGAAAACCGGCTTCGCCCGCGACATCGTGCTGATGAAGGCCGTGGGCATCAACCCGGTGGTGGTTCACGGTGGCGGCCCGCAAATCGGTGACCTGCTCAAGCGCCTGTCGATCGAGAGCCATTTCGTCGACGGTATGCGCGTCACCGACGCGGCGACCATGGACGTGGTGGAAATGGTCCTCGGCGGCCAGGTCAACAAAGACATCGTCAACCTGATCAACCGTCACGGCGGCAGCGCCATCGGCCTGACCGGTAAAGACGCCGAGCTGATTCGCGCGAAGAAGCTCACTGTTACCCGTCAGACGCCGGAAATGACCACCCCGGAAATCATCGACATTGGCCACGTGGGCGAAGTAGTCGGCATCAATACCGACCTGCTGAACCTGTTGGTCAAGGGCGATTTCATTCCGGTGATCGCACCCATCGGTGTCGGCGCCAACGGCGAGTCGTACAACATCAACGCTGACCTGGTGGCCGGTAAAGTCGCCGAAGCTTTGAAAGCCGAGAAGCTGATGCTGCTGACCAACATCGCCGGCCTGATGGACAAGTCGGGCACGGTCCTGACCGGCCTGACAACCCAGCAAGTCGACGACCTGATCGCCGACGGCACCATCTACGGTGGCATGCTGCCGAAGATCCGCTGCGCACTGGAAGCGGTCCAGGGCGGCGTGGGCAGCTCGCTGATCATCGACGGTCGCGTGCCGAACGCGATCCTGCTGGAAATCTTCACCGATACCGGCGTGGGCACCCTGATCAGCAATCGCAAGCGTCCTTAAGCGATAGCGCAAACAAGAAGACCCCGCTCGGCCTGGCTGAGCGGGGTCTTTTTATTTGTGTCGCCTTCCCTGTGGGAGCGAGCTTGCTCGCGATGACGGAGTGTCAGTCGACGGTTATGCTGGCTGATAAATAGCTATCGCGAGCAAGCTCGCTCCCACAGGTATGTCACAAAGCCATCAGACGCCGAACTGGGCGCGGTAGGCTTCCACGGCCGGCAGATGCTGCTTGAGCTGCGGGTCATCCGCCAGGAATTCCAGCACCTGATTCAGCGAAACGATGCTGATCACCGGGATGCCGAAGTCACGCTCGACCTCCTGGATCGCCGACAATTCGCCGTTGCCACGTTCCTGACGGTTCAGGGCGATCAGCACGCCGGCGGCCTTGGCGCCGTCCTGGGAAGCGATGATTTGCATCACTTCACGGATCGCGGTGCCAGCGGTGATTACGTCGTCGATGATCAGCACATCGCCGGTCAACGGTGCGCCGACCAGGCTGCCGCCTTCGCCATGGGCCTTGGCTTCCTTGCGGTTGAAGCACCATGGCAGGTCACGGTTGTGATGTTCGGCCAGTGCCACGGCGGTGGTCGCCGCCAACGGGATGCCTTTGTAAGCCGGTCCAAACAGCACGTCGAACGCAATGCCGCTCTCGGCAATGGCAGCGGCGTAGAAACGACCCAGTTGCGCCAGGGCCGAACCCGAGTTGAACAGGCCCGCATTGAAGAAGTAAGGACTGGTGCGCCCGGACTTCAGGGTGAACTCACCGAAGCGCAAAACGCCGCGATCGATGGCAAAACGGATGAAATCGCGCTGATACGCTTGCATGAAAAAACCCCAAATACCACGGATTTAGCTAATTAGCTTGACGCCGTGTATCATACACGCACGCGATTTTTGGGGCCATTTATGCGGATCATCAGTGTGAACGTCAATGGTATTCAGGCTGCAGTCGAGCGTGGTTTGCTCAGTTGGCTGCAAGCACAGAATGCCGACGTCATCTGCCTGCAGGACACCCGTGCCTCCGCCTTTGAACTGGATGACCCAGCCTTCCAACTGGATGGCTACTTCCTTTATGCCTGCGATGCCGAAGTCCCCGCCCAAGGCGGCGTGGCTTTGTATTCGCGGTTGCAACCGAAGGCTGTCATCAGCGGTCTCGGTTTCGAGACGGCCGACCGCTACGGGCGCTACCTGCAAGCCGATTTCGACAAGGTCAGCATCGCGACCTTGCTGCTCCCTTCGGGGCAGAACGGCGATGAAGACTTGAATCAGAAGTTCAAGCTAATGGACGACTTCGCCCGTTATCTGGATAAACAGCGGCGCAAACGTCGCGAGTACATTTACTGTGGCTCGCTGTATGTGGCGCAACAGAAGCTGGATATCAAGAACTGGCGCGACAGCCAGCAATCTCCGGGCTTCCTGGCACCTGAACGTGCCTGGATGGACGAGATTGTCGGCAACATGGGTTATGTCGATGCCCTGCGTGAAGTCAGCCGTGAAGGCGACCAGTACAGCTGGTGGCCAGACAACGAACAGGCGGAGATGCTTAACCTCGGTTGGCGCTTCGACTATCAACTGCTGACCCCAGGCCTGCGCCGCTTCGTGCGTAGCGCACGCTTGCCACGCCAGCCGCGGTTCTCGCAACACGCACCGCTGATCGTGGACTACGACTGGACGCTGACGATCTAAGTGATTTTTCACTGAGCAGTCTGATAGACAGTCGAAAAAATGCCCGTATCGCAAGATACGGGCATTTTTTATGCGCTCTATCCAGGGGCTCCCAGCGACCTGAACTTCAAGCCGCGGCGATAAACGGCAGTGCAAGGTACAACTTGATCACGATCGCATTAATGATGTCGATGAAGAAAGCACCCACCATTGGCACCACCAGGAAGGCTATCTGCGAAGGTCCGTAGCGCTGTGTCACCGCTTGCATGTTAGCGATGGCTGTTGGCGTGGCACCCAGTCCAAAACCGCAGTGCCCTGACGCCAGTACAGCCGCATCGTAGTTACTGCCCATCATCCTGAACGTCACAAAAATCGCGAACAGTGCCATGACCAGCGTTTGTGCAGCCAGGATGATGAAGATCGGCAAAGCCAGTGCAGCCAGATCCCACAGCTTGAGCGACATCAGAGCGATCGCCAGAAACAGCGACAAGCTGACGTTCCCCAGCACTGAGACTTCACGCTCAAACACCTGATACACGCCAAGCGCCGAAAGCCCGTTTCGTAAAACCACGCCCACGAACAACACGCAAACGAATGTCGGCAACTCAAATGCGGTTCCTTGAAGCCACCCATTCAGGAGTGAGCCCGTCAGCAGGCTGACCGCGATCAGAGCCAGTGTCTCGACAAGTGAAAATGACGTGATCGAGCGCTCTTTGTTCGGCTGCTCAAAACCCTTGGGCAACCGTGGCTTTTCCTGCTCGAGGCCGGGTGTCTGGACACGGCTGATGAGCAGGCGGGCAACCGGCCCACCAATCAAACCGCCCAGCACCAGGCCAAACGTCGCAGAGGCCATGGCCAGTTCAGAGGCAGACGCCAGACCGAACTTCTCGCTGAACGTCGCCCCCCACGCAGCACCTGTACCGTGGCCGCCTGCCAAGGTAATCGAACCCGTCAGCAAGCCCATCAAGGGATCGAGCCCCAACGCCGTTGCGAGTCCGATGCCCATCGCATTCTGGATCACCAGAAGTCCGACAACCGCCAGCAGAAAGATCCCCACGACGCGCCCGCCCTTCTTCAGGCTGGCGAAGTCTGCACTCAAGCCGATGGTGGCAAAAAACGCCAACATCAAGGGAGTTTGCAGCGAGGTATCAAATCGGATTTCAAAATCGAGGGTTCTCAAAGCCAGAAGGCCCAAAGCAACCACCAGGCCGCCTGCTACAGGCTCCGGGATATTATAAATACGTAAAAAGCCAATACGTGAGACAAGAGCGCGCCCCAGCAAAAGTACTAAAGAGGCGGCAACAAGTGTTCCATAAAAATCGAGCTGAAGCATTTGGGATATTCTTGCCGTAACATTCAGGGGCGAACTTTTTACCTGGGCACGCCTCTTGAACAGGTTGATCCATCTCAACACTGACTAGTATTGGATTCAGAGGCCGTCAATGGTCCGAATATATCGAAATATTTCATTATAAATATTACTTGCGGCAACTTTATCAATCGCCAAGCCTCATTGCCAAGCATACAAGCTGCACTGAGCTTTGCAGTTTGTGACTAAACGTGTAAGAAGTTTTATTTGCACGAATGAACTTCGCTTGAACAGCGAGCGACCAAGTACGCAACATTAGAGATTAATCTGATTGCAAAAATACAAATGCCCCAACATGTCGGGGCATTTGTATTGAACTGCGCTTAAAACAGCATCAGCGTCCTGGCTTACTTGATCAACCGCCAGGTGAACGGATACCGATAAGGCTGCCCTTCATTGGCCTTCACCCCGGCGATGATCGTCAGCACCAGCGCACCGATGGCGATCAGGCCAAACAGGAAGAACCCGATAATCACCACCATCAGCAAGAAGCAAATGGCCGAGGCAATGGCGACGGAGATCTGAAAGTTCAGCGCTTCCTTGCCCTGAGCATCGATGAACGGGTCCATCTCGCGCTTCATCTGCCAGAGAATCAGCGGGCCGATGATCGTGCCAAACGGAATCCAGATCCCCAGCAAGGCGGACAAGTGGCAAAACATGGCCCACTGACGCACCTCTTGGCTCGGCGTGGGCAGTGGCAGTTGCTCATCACTCATGGCGTCCTCCTTGCCTGGAGCAGTCCGGTCAGTCGGCCAATGCGGCCTTTTGCAGTTCGAAGATCTCGTTCATGCCTTTCTTCGCCAGCTCGAGCATGGCGTTCAACTCTTCAGGCTGGAACGGCGCGCCTTCGGCAGTGCCCTGGACTTCGATGAAACCACCAGCGCTGGTCATCACCACGTTCAGGTCCGTCTCGGCGGCCGAGTCTTCCAGGTAGTCGAGGTCAAGCACCGGCTCACCCTTGTACATGCCCACGGAGACAGCAGCGATCATCTGTTTGACCGGGTCACCACCCTTCAGGCCGCCACGCTTCTTGATGACTTTCAAGGCATCGATCAGCGCAACCATGGCACCGGTAATCGAAGCCGTGCGGGTACCGCCATCGGCCTGGATCACATCGCAGTCGACGTACAGGGTGACGTCGCCCAGCTTGGACATGTCCAGCGCAGCGCGCAGGGAGCGACCGATCAGACGCTGGATTTCCAGGGTGCGACCACCTTGCTTGCCACGGCTGGCTTCACGCTGGTTACGCTCGCCGGTAGCACGCGGCAGCATGCCGTACTCGGCAGTCAACCAACCCTGGCCCTGGCCTTTCAGGAAACGCGGTACGCCCGGCTCAACGCTGACGGTGCAGATGACCTTGGTATCACCGAACTCGACCAGCACAGAACCCTCGGCGTGTTTGGTGTAGTTGCGGGTGATGCGGATCGAGCGGAGCTGATCGGCAGCGCGACCACTTGGACGTATCATAGGGAGTACCTGTACTGGGGACGGAAAACTGCGGAGCATTATAGAGCCGCCGGCCGCCACTGGGCACGTCTAAAAAATTCCGCCGACGACCGAGGGCTCTGCACCGCACGTCGGCGAAGGCCTGCCGCTCTTTGTCACACCGTGTGTTTGGGCGCATCCGCGCCACTGCGCTACAATCCTGCGCCTTTGCCGTCAGTCGGCTTTAATTCATTGATATCGGATTCCCGGAACCTCGGTTCGGTGCCGATCTGCATTGCGAGGTACCGCCATGGTGCACAGCATGACCGCCTTCGCCCGCGTCGAAAACGCCGGCGTCCAGGGCACCCTGAGCTGGGAGCTGCGGTCGGTCAACAGCCGCTACCTGGAACCCCACCTGCGCCTGCCGGAGTCCTTTCGCGACCTCGAGGGCGCTGTTCGTGAAGCCCTGCGCCAGGGTATATCGCGGGGCAAGCTCGAATGCACCCTGCGCTTCACCGAAGAAAACACCGGCAAGGCGCTGCAAATTGATCAGGAACGTGCCGCGCAACTGGTCGCCGCCGCCGAGACCATCGCCAGCCTGATCAAGAACCCGGCTGCGCTGAACCCGCTGGAAGTCCTGGCCTGGCCCGGCGTACTGGTAGGCGACGCCATCGATCCGCAAGCCTTGAACGCCGAAGCGCTGGCTCTGTTCAATCAGGGCCTCAAGGAACTCAAGGCCGGCCGCGAGCGCGAAGGCGCGGAGTTGGCGCGGCTGATCAACGAGCGTCTGACCTCCATCGAAGACGACGTGGTGACTTTGCGCGAACTGGTCCCGCAAATGCTCGCCACCCAGCGCCAGAAAGTCCTCGACCGCTTCGCCGACATGAAGGCCGAGATGGACCCGCAGCGCCTGGAACAGGAAATGGTCATGCTCGCGCAAAAAAGCGACGTCGCCGAAGAACTGGATCGCCTGAGCACCCACATCATCGAAGTTCGCCGGGTGCTCAAATCCGGCGGCGCTGCCGGTCGGCGCCTGGACTTCCTGATGCAGGAACTCAATCGCGAAGCCAACACACTGGGCTCCAAAGCCTTCGACCCGCGCAGCACCCAGGCTGCGGTCAACCTCAAGGTGTTGATCGAGCAGATGCGCGAACAAGTGCAGAATATTGAGTAAGGCTACCCCGACATGACACACAGCACTGGCACCCTGTACATCATTTCCGCCCCTTCTGGCGCGGGCAAGAGCAGTCTGGTCAAGGCCCTGACCGACGCCGATCCGGAGATCCGCGTCTCGGTCTCCCACACCACCCGCGCCATGCGCCCCGGTGAAGTGAATGGCGTGAACTATCACTTCGTCGACCGTAGCGAGTTCGTGAAAATGATCGAGCACGGAGATTTCCTCGAGCGCGCCGAAGTGTTCGGCAATCTCTACGGAACTTCGCAAAGCCACCTGCAGCAGACCCTGGACGAAGGCCACGACCTGATTCTGGAAATCGACTGGCAAGGTGCCGAGCAAGTGCGCAAGCTGATGCCTCAGGCCCGCTCGATCTTCATTTTGCCGCCGTCATTACAGGCCCTGCACCAGCGCCTGACCAATCGCGGCCAGGACAGTGACGAGATCATTGACGGYCGGATGCGCGAAGCCGTCAGCGAAATGAGCCACTATGTCGACTACGACTACTTGATCATCAACGACGATTTCGCCCACGCACTGCACGATCTGAAGGCGATTTTCCGCGCCAATCAGCTGATTCAGAAACGCCAGCAGCAGCGCCACGGCAAATTACTTGCTGAATTGCTTGCCTGACAGCTCTTCCCAAAACAGCTGCAAGGGCTTTACATTGGTACTTGCAGCGCGTTGAAGGGCTTGGTCAAAAAATCAGCGCTTCCCTAATCGCTGGTGATTTTTTAAACTGTTGAGTCCGCTCGCCCATCCGGGCAGCGCGCATATTGCATTTGCTACGAGGAAGACCATGGCCCGCGTAACCGTTGAAGACTGCCTAGAACACGTGGATAACCGCTTTGAGCTGGTCATGCTCTCTACCAAGCGTGCCCGTCAACTGGCCACCGGCGGCAAAGAGCCGAAAGTAGCATGGGAAAACGACAAGCCTACCGTCGTCGCCCTGCGCGAAATCGCTGAAGGCCTGATCGACTACGCAGCTATCGCCGAAGCCGAAATCGTTGAAGATGAACCGCTTTTTGCTGCATTCGAGGACGAGTCCAACGAGGCCGTCTAAGCCTATGCCTGGTCGACGTAGCACGGCGCGGGATAAAAGCTTACGGCAGGAGATATCATGCCGAGCATAGACGCCCTCGCCGATCGCTTATCGACCTACCTCGGCAAGGACCAGGTAAACCTGGTCCGCCGAGCGTATTTCTACGCCGAACAAGCCCACGACGGCCAACGCCGCCGTAGCGGCGAGGCGTACGTCACGCACCCACTCGCGGTTGCGAATATTCTTGCCGACATGCACATGGACCATCAGAGCCTGATGGCTGCAATGCTGCATGACGTGATCGAAGACACCGGCATTGCCAAGGAAGCGCTGCAAGCGCAGTTCGGCGAAACCGTGGCCGAACTGGTCGACGGGGTCAGCAAACTGACCCAGATGAATTTCGAGACCAAGGCGGAAGCCCAGGCTGAAAACTTCCAGAAAATGGCCATGGCCATGGCCCGCGACATTCGCGTGATCCTGGTCAAGCTAGCCGACCGTCTGCACAACATGCGCACCCTGGAAGTGTTGTCCGGCGAAAAACGCCGACGCATCGCCAAGGAAACCCTGGAAATTTATGCGCCCATCGCCAACCGGCTGGGCATGCACGCCATCCGCATAGAATTCGAAGACCTCGGTTTCAAGGCCATGCACCCGATGCGTTCCGCGCGGATCTACCAGGCGGTCAAACGCGCCCGGGGCAACCGCAAGGAAATCGTCAACAAGATCGAAGAGTCCTTGAGCCACTGCCTGGCTATCGATGGCATCCAGGGCGAGGTCAGCGGCCGGCAGAAACACCTCTACGGCATCTACAAGAAAATGCGCGGCAAGCGTCGGGCCTTCAACGAGATCATGGACGTCTACGCGTTCCGGATCATCGTCGACAAGGTCGATACCTGCTACCGCGTGCTGGGCGCTGTACATAATTTGTACAAGCCACTGCCGGGACGCTTCAAGGATTACATCGCGATCCCCAAGGCCAACGGCTATCAGTCGCTGCACACCACGCTGTTCGGCATGCACGGCGTACCGATCGAGATCCAGATCCGCACCCGCGAAATGGAAGAGATGGCCAACAACGGCATCGCCGCCCATTGGCTGTACAAATCCAGTGGCGACGAGCAGCCCAAAGGCACCCATGCCCGCGCCCGCCAGTGGGTCAAAGGCGTGCTGGAAATGCAGCAACGCGCCGGCAACTCGCTGGAGTTCATCGAAAGCGTGAAGATCGACCTGTTCCCGGACGAGGTCTACGTGTTCACCCCCAAAGGCCGGATCATGGAGCTGCCCAAGGGCTCCACCGCGGTCGACTTCGCTTACGCAGTGCACACCGACGTGGGCAACAGCTGTATTGCCTGCCGAATCAATCGTCGTCTCGCGCCGCTGTCCGAACCGCTGCAAAGCGGCTCCACGGTCGAGATTGTCAGCGCCCCCGGCGCCCGCCCGAACCCGGCCTGGCTTAACTTCGTGGTCACCGGCAAGGCGCGCACGCACATCCGCCACGCACTGAAACTGCAACGCCGCTCCGAATCCATCAGCCTCGGCGAACGCCTGCTGAACAAGGTCCTCAACGGTTTCGACAGCGCGCTGGAGAAAATCCCGGCTGAACGCGTCAAGGCCATGCTTACCGAGTACCGTCTCGAACTGATCGAAGATTTGCTCGAAGACATCGGTCTGGGCAATCGCATGGCCTATGTGGTGGCCCGCCGACTGCTGGGCGAAGGCGAACATTTGCCAAGTCCGGAAGGCCCGCTGGCGATTCGCGGCACCGAAGGCCTGGTGCTCAGCTACGCCAAGTGCTGCACGCCGATCCCGGGCGACCCGATTGTCGGCCACCTGTCCGCCGGCAAAGGCATGGTCGTGCACCTGGATAATTGCCGCAACATCAGCGAAATCCGCCACAACCCGGAAAAATGCATCCAGCTCTCGTGGGCCAAGGATGTCACCGGCGAATTCAACGTCGAGCTGCGCGTCGAGCTGGAGCACCAGCGCGGCCTGATCGCCCTGCTGGCCAGCAGCGTCAACGCGGCCGACGGCAATATCGAGAAAATCAGCATGGACGAACGCGATGGTCGCATCAGCGTGGTCCAGTTGGTGGTCAGCGTGCACGACCGCGTGCACCTGGCCCGCGTGATCAAGAAACTGCGCGCCTTGTCCGGGGTGATTCGCATCACCCGCATGCGTGCATAGCTCGCCAACACATTACAAGGAGTCATACATGACCAAGACTGTTATCACCAGCGACAAGGCCCCGGCCGCCATCGGTACTTACTCCCAGGCGATCAAGGCTGGCAACACCGTTTACATGTCGGGTCAGATTCCCCTGGACCCAAAAACCATGGAACTGGTTGAAGGCTTCGAAGCCCAGACCGTCCAGGTGTTCGAGAACCTCAAGGCCGTGGCTGAAGCCGCTGGCGGTTCGTTCAAGGACATCGTCAAGCTGAACATCTTCCTCACCGACCTGAGCCACTTCGCCAAGGTCAACGAGATCATGGGCAAGTACTTCGACCAGCCTTACCCTGCCCGCGCCGCCATCGGTGTAGCAGCCCTGCCAAAGGGTTCGCAGGTTGAAATGGATGCCATCCTGGTCATCGAGTAATGCGAGCGGCGCAGCCCCAATCTGCGCCGACTGCTCTGCTGTAAAGAAAGCTTGAAAGGATTCCACCATGCGCAACGCGCTCGCTCTCTCGCTGCTCGCCCTGTTCCTGGGCGGATGTGCCAGCAACCCTGCCGATCGTGATGTCAGCGGCACCTGGATCAACCAGGTGGCGATCGATGCTGCAGCCAAAGGTGTCCCCCTGCGTGAAGCGCTCCAGGCCTATGGCCCGAATCTGGAATGGGACATCAACACCAAGGCCAGTCAGGCCCGCTACACCAACGGCTTTGAAAACGTCGAAGGCAAACTGCTGGGTGAAGAGTCCGGTGCCTGGAAAGTCGACTTTTATGGCAGTTCGGCCAGCGAGCTGAAGCGTGACGGCAAGCAACTGAGCCAGTCCGCCAGCGACAACGAGCCCGAACAGGTCTTCGACCGCGCCCAGATCCCGGTGCCGGAGGGCGCTCCGATCGGCGCCAGCTTCGAGCGTGCACTGTATTCAGCCTACATGGGCGGCGGCTGGACAATCGTCAGCGGTCCCGGCGAAGGCAGCAACGTGCAATTCCAGGCCGATGGCCAGGTGACCGGCCTGCCAGGCAGCGACCGCTATGCGTTGTGCCTGGCCGGCGATTGCGCATCCATGAGCGGCGGCAACGACAATATGTGGCTGCAACAAAATGGCCAGGGCAACGCCTGGATCTTTGCGCGCAAGGGCAAGGAACTGGAGATTTTCCAGACCGTGAACACCGCGCAGGCGGACGAGATGCCCTCGTTCACCCCGGGTGAGCGCAAGTGGTTGCTCGAAAAGCAGTAAGCGTCCGTTGAGAAAACCACAAAACACTGTGGGAGCGAGCTCGCTCGCGATGGCGGCATAACAGTCAACGATGATGTTGGATGTTATGGCCTCATCGCGAGCAAGCTCGCTCCCACAGTTGTTTCAGAGTGCCTGAAAGTCAGCAGCGCCCCTCAAGAATCGCCGCATACCCCTCGCGAAAACTCGGGTACTTCGGCTTCCAGCCCAAGGCCTTCGCCCGCGAATTGCTGCAGCGCTTACTGCCAGTGCGACGCACGCTGTCGTCATCGGCCCATTCGGTCACACCCAGATACTCACGCAACCAGCCCACCACATCCGCCAGCGCGGCCGGTGCGTCATCGACGCCGATGTAGACATCATCCAGCGCCACGCCACGCCGATCCGCCTCAAGCAGGCACGCCATCAACCCAGCGGCATCGTCGGCATGAATCCGATTGGCATACAACGGCGGATCGGTTACCACGCGATACCCCCGACGAACCTGAGTCAGCAGCCACTCACGGCCCGGACCATAAATGCCGGTCAGGCGCACGATACTCGCCGGAATTCCGCTTTTGAGGGCAAGCTGCTCGGCTTCGAGCATCACACGCCCGGAATAGCCCGCCGCCACGGTCGGTGAAGTCTCGTCGATCCATTCGCCATTCTGCTGACCGTAAACACTGCTGCTGGAAACGAACAACAGGCGATTGGGCATCTGCCCGTAGTCGTTCAGCCACTCCAGCACATGCTCCAGACCCTGGATATACGCAGCGCGGTAGCCGGCTTCGTCGTGATCGGTGGCCGCCGCGCAATACACCAGATAATCCACCGCGCCGATTGGCCAGGTAGCCGGGCAGTCTTTGTCGAACAGGTCACCGGCAACACCGATGACGCCCTTGGGCAGACGTGAAACGTCGCGTCGCAGGCCATGGACCTCCCACCCCGCCGCCAGCAATTGTGTGGCCAGGCGGCTGCCGACGTCACCGCAGCCGGCGATCAAAACAGTAGGCGCAGACATCAGAAAACTCCCATCGGAAAGCCACAGACTAGCGCCGGCAATAGACAGGCGGCTAGCAATGCAGGAAAAAAAGAGACGCTATTACTTTTGTTAACAAGAATTAATTGCAATAATGCCTCCCCACTTTTGTTCTCGGCCTTCGAGGCCTGGAAGAACATCACCCGTTTTTTCTCTCAGGTCCGGCCAGCATGACACGCAATCAATTCTCCGCTTCGCCAACCAATCGACCTCGCGCCTGGAGCGCGGTGGCCGCCCTGCTCCTCAGCCTGATGCTCGCACCAGTCGCCGCTTTCGCCGATGCCCAGGTACCCGCTACTCCGGCCGCCGCTACAGCACCTGCACCGGCCGCGACCGATCCTGCCCAGGCAGCACCGGCAGAAACCTTGGGTGAAGACGTTCCTGAAGTCCTCGAAGCCGACAACACCCTGGGCATGGCCCATGACCTGTCGCCGTGGGGCATGTACAAGAATGCCGACATCATCGTGAAAATCGTGATGATCGGCCTGGCCATCGCCTCGATCATCACCTGGACCATCTGGATCGCCAAGGGTCTTGAGCTGATGGGCGCCAAGCGTCGACTGCGTGGTGAAATCGCCCAACTGAAAAAATCTGCCTCCCTCAAGGAAGCCAGCGTCACTGCGGCGAAGGAAGGCACCCTGGCCAACCTGTTGGTACATGACGCCCTCGAAGAGATGCGCCTGTCGGTCAACAGCCGTGAGAAAGAAGGCATCAAGGAACGCGTCAGCTTCCGTCTTGAGCGCCTGGTCGCGGCCTGCGGTCGCAACATGAGCACCGGTACCGGCGTACTGGCGACCATCGGCTCGACTGCGCCGTTCGTCGGTCTGTTCGGCACCGTGTGGGGCATCATGAACAGCTTCATCGGCATTGCCAAAACCCAGACCACCAACCTCGCCGTCGTCGCTCCAGGCATCGCCGAAGCCCTGCTGGCTACCGCGCTGGGCCTGGTTGCAGCGATCCCGGCAGTCGTGATCTACAACGTCTTCGCCCGCTCCATTGCCGGCTACAAGGCCCAGGTGTCCGACGCTTCGGCACAGGTCCTGCTGCTGGTCAGCCGCGACCTCGACCACCAGCCTGAGCGCAGCTCGCAACCGCACATGGTGAAAGTGGGGTAATCGGCCATGGGCCTGCATTTGAAAGAAGGGGCAGACGACGATCTGTCCGAAAACCACGAAATCAACGTCACGCCGTTCATCGACGTGATGCTGGTGCTGTTGATCATCTTCATGGTGGCGGCCCCTCTGGCCACCGTGGACATCAAGGTCGACCTGCCCGCCTCGACCGCCAAACCGGCGCCGCGGCCAGAGAAACCGGTGTTCCTCAGCGTCAAGGCTGACCAGCGCCTGTTCCTCGGCGAAGACGAAGTGAAGGCCGAAGCACTCGGCGCCACGCTCGATGCCAAAACCCAGGGCAAGAAAGACACGACAATCTTCTTCCAGGCCGACAAAGGCGTGGATTACGGCGACCTGATGAGCGTGATGGACAACCTGCGCTCTGCCGGTTACCTGAAGGTGGGTCTGGTCGGTCTCGAGTCGGCAGCCAAAAAATGATCACGACGCGCCATAAGCTGACGCGTTACAGCGGTAGCCTGGCCGTGGTGCTGGGTGTTCACGCGCTGGCCATCGCGCTGGCGCTGAACTGGTCCGCCCGTCCGCCCATCGAATTGCCCCCTCAGGCAATGATGGTCGAGTTGGCACCGGTTCCTGCCCCGCCACCGCCTGCTCCGCCGAAGGTAGTCACCCCGCCGCAGCCACCGGCTCCGGTTGAAGAACTGCCGATACCCAAGCTCGCCGAAGCGCCGAAAGCTGAAATTGCCGTGCCCAAGCCGGTCAAACCCAAGCCGAAGCCGCAGCCGCCCAAGCCGGTAGAGAAGAAACCCGAACCGCCGAAGGAAAAGCCGGCCGAAGAGAAACCGGCCGAAACGCAACAGACTCAGGCGCCAACGGAGAAATCCGCGCAACCTGCGCCCGGCCCTTCGCCGGCTCAACTGGCGGCCAAGGCCAGTTGGCAAGGCACGCTGCTGGCGCACCTGCAGAAGTACAAAAAGTACCCTGCGAGCGCACAGGCGCGGGGCAAGGAAGGCATGAACCGCTTGCGTTTCGTTGTGGATGCCGAAGGCAATGTACTGTCATTTGAGCTGGTAGGCGCCTCGGGCACTGCCGATCTGGACCGGGCCACCCTGGAAATGATCCGCCGCGCCCAACCGCTGCCCAAGCCACCGGCCGACATGCTGACCAATGGCTCCATCGAAATTGTTGCACCCTTTGTTTACTCGCTGGAAAAACGCCGGCGCTAAAAAACACCGCCAGCCCATGTGGGAGCGAGCTTGCTCGCGATGAGGGCATAACATTCGACATCTACGTTGAATGTTAAACCGTCATCGCGAGCAAGCTCGCTCCCACAGAGGTTTCTGCCAGCAGGAAGGTCGCGTTCCAAGCCCAAAAGGCACCGAAAGGTGCCTTTCGCTTATCTGCCAGCGGCAATCCGGCATTGTCCGGTGTCACTCGACACACTCAGTCTGATAACGTGCGTCTATCGATTGCAGCCGGTATGCTTGGCCCGCAACTTCATGGACGCTTGCTATGACTCTTACAGAATTACGCTACATCGTTACCCTCGCCCAAGAGCAGCACTTCGGCCACGCGGCCGAGCGTTGCCACGTCAGCCAGCCGACCCTTTCGGTGGGCGTGAAAAAGCTTGAAGACGAACTCGGTGTGCTGATTTTCGAGCGCAGCAAAAGCGCCGTGCGCCTGACCCCAGTCGGCGAAGGCATCGTTGCCCAGGCGCAAAAAGTGCTGGAACAAGCCCAGGGCATCCGCGAACTGGCCCAAGCCGGCAAGAATCAACTGACCGCCCCGCTCAAAGTCGGCGCGATCTACACCGTCGGGCCTTACCTGTTTCCGCACCTGATTCCACAACTGCACCGGGTCGCCCCGCAGATGCCGTTGTACATCGAGGAAAATTTCACCCACGTGCTGCGCGACAAACTGCGCAACGGCGAACTCGACGCGATCATCATCGCCCTGCCGTTCAATGAAGCCGACGTGCTGACCCTGCAACTCTACGACGAGCCGTTCTACGTGCTCATGCCAGCGCAGCACCCGTGGACGCAAAAAGAATCCATCGACGCCAGCCTGCTCAACGACAAGAGCCTGCTGCTGCTCGGCGAAGGCCACTGCTTCCGCGATCAGGTACTGGAAGCCTGCCCGACCCTGACCAAAGGCAACGACGGCGCCAAGCACACCACGGTGGAATCCAGCTCCCTGGAAACCATTCGCCACATGGTCGCGTCCGGCCTGGGTATTTCGATCCTGCCGTTATCGGCAGTCGACAGCCATCACTACGCCCCCGGCGTGATCGAAGTGCGCCCGCTCTCGGCACCCGTACCGTTCCGCACCGTGGCCATTGCCTGGCGCGCCAGCTTCCCGCGTCCGAAGGCGATTGAAATCCTCGCCGACTCCATTCGCCTGTGCTCGGTGGCCAAGCCAGCGACGCAAGTCGCTGCGGGCTAAGCAACGGTCATGAGCGAGTTGTCGCAAGTGTCGGTGACGGCACTCAAGGGTGTCGGTGAAGCCATGGCCGAGAAACTGGCCAAAGTCGGCCTGGAAAACCTCCAGGACGTGCTGTTTCACCTGCCGCTGCGCTATCAGGACCGCACCCGCGTGGTTCCGATTGGCGCTTTGCGACCCGGACAGGACGCGGTCATCGAAGGTACCGTCAGCGGCGCCGACGTGGTCATGGGCCGTCGGCGCAGCCTGGTGGTTCGACTACAGGACGGCACCGGTGGCTTAAGCCTGCGTTTCTACCATTTCAGCAACGCGCAGAAAGAAGGCCTCAAACGCGGCACGCGGATTCGCTGCTACGGCGAGGCGCGGCCCGGTGCTTCGGGGCTGGAGATCTACCACCCGGAATACCGCGCCATCACCGGCGACGAACCACCTCCGGTGGATGAAACCCTGACCCCGGTTTACCCGCTCACCGAAGGCCTGACCCAACAGCGCTTGCGCCAGTTGTGCATGCAGACCCTCACCCTGCTCGGCCCCAGCAGCCTGCCCGACTGGCTGCCGAACGAACTGGCCCGCGACTACCAGTTAGCGCCGCTGGCCGATGCGATCCGCTACCTGCACAACCCGCCCGCCGATGCCGACGTCGATGAACTGGCCCTCGGTCACCACTGGGCACAGCACCGCCTGGCCTTCGAAGAACTGCTGACCCATCAATTGTCACAACAGCGTCTGCGCGAAAGCATGCGCTCCCTGCGTGCGCCCGCGATGCCCAAAGCCACGCAACTGCCGGCCAAATACCTGGCCAACCTCGGCTTCAACCCGACCGGTGCCCAGCAACGGGTCGGCAACGAAATCGCTTACGACCTCAGCCAGCACGAGCCGATGCTACGGCTGATCCAGGGCGACGTTGGCGCCGGTAAAACCGTGGTAGCCGCCCTTGCAGCGCTGCAAGCATTGGAGGCCGGCTATCAGGTCGCGCTGATGGCGCCCACCGAGATTCTCGCCGAGCAGCACTTCATCACCTTCAAGCGCTGGCTCGAACCGCTGGGCATCGAAGTCGCGTGGCTCGCCGGTAAGCTCAAGGGCAAGAACCGCGTAGCCGCGCTGGAGCAAATCGCCAGCGGCACACCGATGGTGGTTGGCACCCACGCGCTGTTCCAGGACGAAGTGCAATTCAAGAACCTGGCGCTGGTGATCATCGACGAACAACATCGTTTCGGCGTGCAGCAGCGTCTGGCCTTGCGGCAGAAGGGCGTCGGCGGGCGCATGTGCCCGCACCAGTTGATCATGACCGCCACGCCGATTCCGCGCACGCTGGCCATGAGCGCCTACGCCGACCTCGACACCTCGATCCTCGACGAACTGCCCCCCGGCCGAACCCCGGTCAACACCGTGCTGATCACCGACACCCGGCGGGTCGAAGTCATCGAGAGGGTGCGTAGCGCCTGCGCCGAAGGGCGTCAGGCCTATTGGGTTTGCACACTGATCGAAGAGTCGGAAGAGTTGACCTGCCAGGCCGCCGAAACCACCTATGAGGACCTCACCGCCGCCCTCGGCGAGTTGAAGGTCGGGCTGATCCACGGCCGCATGAAGCCTGCAGAAAAAGCCGCGGTGATGGCCGAGTTCAAGGCCGGCAACCTGCAACTGCTGGTCGCGACCACGGTGATCGAAGTGGGCGTGGACGTACCCAACGCCAGCCTGATGATCATCGAGAACCCCGAACGCCTGGGCCTGGCGCAACTGCACCAGTTGCGTGGCCGCGTCGGCCGGGGCAGTGCCGTCAGCCATTGCGTGCTGCTCTACCATCCGCCGCTGTCGCAGATCGGCCGCCAGCGCCTGGGTATCATGCGCGAAACCAACGATGGTTTCGTCATCGCCGAAAAGGATCTGGAACTGCGCGGCCCCGGCGAAATGCTCGGCACCCGGCAAACCGGCCTGCTCCAATTCAAGGTCGCAGACCTGATGCGCGATGCCGATTTGTTGCCCGCCGTACGGGATGCAGCCCAGGCATTGCTCGAACGCTGGCCGACCCACGTCAGCCCGCTACTCGACCGCTGGCTGCGTCACGGGCAGCAATACGGCCAAGTGTAAGCACCGTCGCAGTTTCCGGGCCATGGGTTTGAGCAAGCTGGTTATACTCCTGCAATTGTTTTGAAACGGATACAGTCCATGACCGAAGTTGCCCTCGCACCCGCCACCCCGCACGCTCCGTCGGTTATTCGGCTGATGCTGGGCAAGTTGGCCATTGCCTACGAAGAAGTGCTGGACCATCACGGCCTCAATGCCGCGCGCAAAGTGCAGGCCGTTCTGCTGGATGACAGCGTCGGTGCGTTGATGGTGTTGTTCCCGCAGAGCCAGTTGCTCGACCTCAATCGCCTGACCGAACTCACCGGTCGCCGCCTCACTGCCGTACCCGTCGAACGCCTGGAAAAAATGCTCGGCAAACACAACCTGAGCCTGTTGCCTGGCCTGCCGGCGCTCACCAGTTCTCCGTGCCTGTACGAAGAAAGCCTGCTGCGCGAACCAAAGCTGCTGGTCAATTCCGGTGAGCCGGGCGTGCTGCTGGAAATCTCCAGCGAAGACTTCAAGACCATGCTGACCAAGGCCAGCGCCGCCAACTTCGGCGAAAACCTGTCCAGCATTCGTCCCAACCTCGACCGCCCCGATGACGACCGCGAGGAAATCACCCAGGCCGTCCAGGCGTTCACCGCGCGGCGCATCCAGCAGCGTCTGGAAGCGACCATCGAAATTCCGCCACTGGCCGAAACCGCGCAAAAAATCATCAAGCTGCGCGTCGACCCCAATGCCACCATCGACGACATCACCGGCGTGGTCGAAACCGACCCGGCGCTGGCTGCACAAGTCGTGAGCTGGGCGGCATCGCCGTATTACGCCTCGCCGGGCAAGATCCGCTCGGTGGAAGATGCCATCGTGCGCGTGTTGGGCTTCGACCTGGTGATCAACCTGGCATTGGGCCTGGCCCTGGGTAAAACCCTGAGCCTGCCCAAGGATCACCCGCAACATTCCACGCCGTACTGGCAGCAATCGATCTACACCGCCGCCGTCATCGAAGGCCTGACCCGCGCCATGCCTCGTGCACAGCGTCCGGAAGCCGGCCTGACCTACCTGGCCGGCCTGCTGCACAACTTCGGCTACCTGCTGCTGGCCCACGTGTTCCCGCCGCACTTTTCACTGATCTGCCGCCACTTGGAGGTCAACCCGCACCTGTGCCACAGCTTCGTGGAACAACACCTGCTGGGCATCAGTCGTGAACAGATCGGCTCATGGCTGATGCGTTTCTGGGACATGCCTGAAGAACTGGCCACCGCCCTGCGCTTCCAGCACGACCCGGCCTACGATGGCGCCTACGCCGAATACCCGAACCTGGTGTGCCTGTCGGTGCGCCTGCTGCGCAGCCGTGGCATCGGCTCCGGCCCCGACGAAGGCATCCCCGACGCCCTGCTCGAACGCCTGGGCATCAGTCGCGACAAAGCCGACGATGTCGTCAGTAAAGTGCTTGAGGCTGAACTGCTGCTGCGTGAACTGGCTTCGCAGTTCACTCAAGGCTGAAAAGCATCGCGAGCAGGCTCGCTCCCACAGGRTTCAGSTGAACCCTGTGGGAGCGAGCCTGCTCGCAATGAATATCACTCGGTCTACCTGAAAGGCCTCAAGCCTTGGGCTTGGCCTTCTTCGGCTTCAAATACTTGGTCAACCCCTGAAACCAGATCACCAGCGCCGGGTTGCCCTTGATCTGAATCGACTTGTCCTGAATCCCCGTCATGAACGCCAGTTGCTTGTTCTTCGCCTGCATCGTGGCAAAGCCGTACGCGGCGTCTTTAAAGGCAATCGCAAACGCTGGCTCGGCATGCACACCCGATTGGCTGGTGATGCGTTGCTCCTTCACGCGGAAATGCCGCGCCACTTTTCCGTCCAGGGTCTGCAGCTGAAACACCAGGTCCTTGTCACCCAGTTGCTGCTGAAACGCCGGATTGGTCCGGCTGGCCTTACCCATCAATAAACCCAGCATCCACAGCAGAAAACGAAATTTCATGCGCACAGCCTCAAGAGAAAAATGAACGGCCGGGGCAGTTTAACGGCTTCAGGTGATAACACCAGTATCCAGCTGCATTAGCAGAAGATCATTACCATTACCTGCACGATGACTACTAAGTCACAATTATCAACACATCACTCCAGCCACTCCACACGCCACTTCTGTACCTGAAGAAACACATTCTGTAGGAGCTGCCGAAGGCTGCGATCTTTTGATCCCTCTACCCTGCAAACCTATCGGAAACTTCCTTCAAAATGCTGCCTTATACATGAACTAGGCGAATTTTGAATTCATCGATAACCTCTGATCGTCACCACCAAAAACGGCGACCGGATGTGCAAGTCCGAAATCGGGAGCAAAACTTCTTAACCAAGGATTTACACCAATGACTCCGATACCCGACGCATCCGAAAACGAAGCCACATCCCCCTACGAATCCCTCGATTCCAAAAAACTCCACGAGGCTGCCGAACGCGTCCTCGACCACCACTTCGCTCCACCAGAACAAGAAAAGTCGAAACGCAGGGGTCAGCTCTTCAGCGTCTGCCCGGACATCCATACCGAAACCCTACTGGCCAATGCCTCGGAAGATCTGCTGTCCATCAGCGCCATCGCCGCTGACCTGGCCGATGATGTAGACGGCTCGCGCCGCTCAGTAGCCCTGGCGATCAGTCGCGTGGCTGAGGGGGCGCATTTGCTGGTAGAGCGGGCACTGGATCATCTGGATGAGCCGTAAATGGCGGCGATCCTCGCCAAACAACAAAGCGGGCTCGGCTGATTCGCCCCCCCCACAAAAAATGGGCACCCAACCCTGGTTGGCGTGCCCATTTTTTATTCCACTCCCCCGCTGCGCGGGAGGTGAAAACGGATTACGGATTAACGCTGTCTTTCAAAAACTTGCCCGGCTTGAACGCAACGGTATTACTGGCCTTGATTTTCACTGGCTCACCGGTTTGCGGGTTCTTGCCCGTGCGTGCACCGCGATGGCGTTGCAGGAAGGTCCCGAAGCCCACCAGCGTCACGCTTTTTCCGTGGTGCAGGGCACCGGTGATTTCTTCAAGAACGGCGTTGAGAACGCGGTTGGCTTGTTCTTTGGTGAGGTCTGCTTTTTCAGCAATGGCTGCAGCGAGTTCTGGTTTACGCATGTGAGTGAAGCCCCTTTGACGGTTTGTTGTTGTTATGTCCGTGCTGCTCTCTGCGGAGCAGCGCCCAAAGCGCCGCAGGTGCTCTACTCTGCGGCAGACAGGAGTGAGGATGGCACGCAGTGAGGCCCCGCGCCAGTATCGGCGCGGCCATTGTTGGGGCAAAAGGGGGGTGATTCCGACAGAACGACCGGTATTTACGCCAACAGAGCTGGAAGCTCTTTGTTCAGGGCCAGTTTTTCCATCACGGCGGCACCGGTGAGGGCGTAACCGAGCAGCTTGCCCGCGGCATCGCGGCATAAAACCTTGATGTCGGCGCCCTGCCCTTCGACGGTCCAAATGCCCTCTGCGCCCCGTGGCGGCGGGGACACCACCAACGGGCACACCGGGGTTTTGACGGTGATCGGCATCGGCCCATAGGTGACGGCGGTCGGGGTGCCGGCCAGGGTTTGCGCCAGCGCCCTCGCACAACTCATCAGAGGCATGACGTACAGCAGATTCAACCCGTCGACCTCGGCACAGTCGCCCAGGGCGTAGATGTTGGCGTGGGAGGTCTTCAGGTGCCGATCGACCATGATGCCGCGGTTGACCTGCAGACCGGCCGCTGCCGCGAGGTCGACCCGTGGGCGCAGGCCGATGGCCGAGACCACCACGTCGCACGGGATCACCTGGCCATCGGACAGGTGCGCTTCCAGGCCGTCAGCCACGCGCTGCAGGCGGTTGAGCACCGGCCCGAGGTGGAAACGCGCACCGAGGCTTTCGAGGCCTGCCTGCACCGCAGCGGCGGCCGCCGGGTGCAACAGGGTCGGCATGACTTGTTCGCACGGTGCAACCAGTTGCACTTCGTAGCCGCCCAGGGTCAGGTCGTTGGCGAACTCGCAGCCGATCAGGCCGGCACCGAGCAGCAGTACGCGGCGCTTGCCGGCCGCCGCCGCACGGAAGCATGCGTAGTCTTCCAGGTCGTTGATCGGGAATACGCAGTCCGCCGCGTCGCCTTCGATGGGCACGCGCACGGTTTCGGCGCCCCAGGCCAGGATCAGGTCGCGGTAGATCACCGCTTCTTCACCGATCCACAGGCGTTTGTGGCCCGGGTCGATGCCGCTGATGCGGGTGTGGGTGCGTATTTCGGCCCTGAGCTGTTCGGCCATGGCGCCGGGTTCGGCCATGCTCAGACCGTCGGCATCCTTGTTTTTGCCGAAGCCGGTGGAGAGCATCGGCTTGGAGTAGGAGCGTCCGTCATCGGCGGTAATCAGCAGCAGCGGGGTTTCGCTATCGAGTTTGCGAAACTCGCGGGCCACGTTGTAGCCCGCCAGGCCGGTACCAATGATTACGACAGGTGCGTTCATTCCTTACTCCTCAATTATTCAGGCAGCGATTTCGATCATTTCAAAATCCATTTTGCCCACACCGCAGTCCGGGCACAGCCAGTCTGCCGGGACGTCTTCCCAACGGGTGCCCGGCGCAATGCCGTCATCCGGCCAACCGTCGGCTTCGTTGTAGATCAGGCCGCAGACGATACATTGCCACTTTTTCATTCAGGTACTTCCTCAGGGTTCAGGCGTTTTGCCGGCCGGACGGTCGATGGTTGTAGCACTGCCGCCCAACTCAGCGCGTTTTGTACTGATCGGGGCCGCCGGATGCAAGCCTGTTCGGCGCAACGGCAGGCCATTTCAATCGATATCAGCGGCCAACATGTTAAGCTCGCCGCCTCATTTGCTGCCAATAATGACTCATTGTGCAACACACAGAATCCCCCTCTCCAGCTCCTCTCTGGCTCTCGCGCAGCGAACTGGCGCCCCTCCCCGATGCCTCCACCCTCGACTGGCTGTTCGACGAAGGCTCGCTGACCAGACGTCTGATTCATCTGTCGAATGATGCCTTCAGCGTCTCGCCGACGTTCGAAGGCTGGCAGCCCCTGCGTGCCGACGAATGCGCAGCACTGGACCTGACCGAAGGCAGTGAGGGCTGGGTTCGTGAGGTGTATTTGCGCGGTCACGGCCAGGCGTGGGTGTTTGCGCGCAGCGTGGCGTCACGCAGTGCATTGCAAGGCGACGGCTTGCACATGGACGAACTGGGCAGCCGCTCGCTGGGCGAATTGCTGTTTTGCGATCAGGCCTTTCAGCGCCGGGCCATCGAGGTTTGCCATTATCCGCAAGCGTGGCTGCCCGCCGAGGTGCAATCGCCAGGGCTGTGGGGCCGCCGTTCGCGTTTTGACCGTGGCGCGCTGAGCGTGCTGGTGGCCGAAATTTTCCTGCCTTCCCTATGGAACGCCGCCCGCGTCCAACCGGAGAACCACTGATGTACCAAAGCCTGCTCAAGTCCTTGAACCGCTTGAATCCTCGGGCCTGGGACTTCATTCAGCTGACGCGCATGGACAAGCCGATCGGCATTTACCTGCTGCTGTGGCCGACGCTGTGGGCGCTGTGGATTGCTGGCAAGGGTTCGCCGTCCCTGGCCAATATCGTTATTTTCGTCCTCGGCGTGGTGCTGACCCGCGCCGGCGGCTGCGTGATCAACGACTGGGCGGACCGCAAAGTCGATGGCCATGTGAAGCGTACCGAACAGCGGCCGCTGGTGAGCGGCAAGATCAGTTCCAAAGAGGCGCTGGTGTTCTTCGCGTTACTGATGGGCGTGAGTTTCCTGCTGGTGCTGTGCACCAATGCCGCGACCATTTGGCTGTCATTGGGCGGCCTGGCGCTGGCGTTCAGTTACCCGTTCATGAAGCGCTACACCTATTACCCGCAAGTGGTACTGGGCGCGGCGTTTTCCTGGGGCATGCCGATGGCCTTTACCGCCGAAACCGGTGAATTGCCGGCTGTCGCGTGGCTGCTGTGGATCGCTAACCTGATGTGGACGGTGGGTTACGACACCTATTACGCGATGACTGACCGCGATGACGACCTGAAAATCGGCGTGAAATCCACGGCGATTCTGTTTGGCGATGCAGACCGGGTGATCATCCTGACCCTGCAAGGCTTGGCGCTGGCCTGCTTGTTGCTGGCCGGGTCGAAGTTCGAGCTCGGTGGCTGGTTCCATCTCGGCTTGCTGGCGGCGGCGGGCTGTTTTGCGTGGGAATTCTGGTACACCCGAGGCAAGGACCGGATGCGCTGTTTCAAGGCGTTTTTGCACAATCACTGGGCGGGTTTGGCGATTTTCGTCGGGATTGTGCTGGATTACGCGCTGCGTTGAAGCATCAAAAAGATCGCCGCCTTCAGCAGCTCCTGCAGAGCAACGAAGGCAGCGATCTGGTGCGGCACGCTACAACCGTTACATATGCTCGTGAACAACGTGCCAGACGTCTTTTTTCTTGTCACCCGTCATGTCTCCGGGTTTTTTGTCGTCCTCGTAGTAGTACAGCGGCTTGCCGTCGAAGGCCCATTGCATCTTGCCATCATCACGTTTGATGACTGTCCATTTACCTTCGGCCTTGGCACCCGCCGGCGCCATCATTGGCGGCCAGTATTTGGCGCAGTCGCCGTTGCACATCGACTTGCCACCCGCGTCCTTGTCGTACGTGTAGACCGTCATGCCTTTGTGGTCGACCATCATGCCGTCTTTCATCATGCCCGGTTCGGCGGCAAAGGCCAGTGTCGGCAGCGTTAACGCAGCAGTGACCAGCAAAGCCTTCCAGGATTGAGCAATGTAGTTCATGGAAACCTTCCTTTTGTGGTTGTCAGGATTCGGACTTAAAGCTTAGCCCAGGATCCAGCCAATCGCCGACCGACTAAAATACTGTCACACGACTGCAATAATTCCGTTATCTAATGCGGCGCAAGACAGTTAAATGACAAGAGGATTAAGGGCATGGTTGGCAGGAGCATTCTGATCGTCGACGACGAAGCGCCTATTCGCGAAATGATCGCCGTTGCATTGGAAATGGCCGGCTATGACTGCCTGGAGGCTGAAAACTCCCAGCAGGCCCACGCCATTATCGTCGACCGCAAACCGGACCTGATCCTGCTCGACTGGATGCTGCCCGGCACCTCCGGCATCGAGCTGGCCCGTCGTCTCAAGCGTGATGAACTGACCGGGGACATCCCGATCATCATGCTCACCGCCAAGGGCGAAGAGGACAACAAGATCCAGGGCCTGGAAGTCGGCGCCGATGACTACATCACCAAGCCGTTTTCCCCCCGTGAGCTGGTCGCGCGCCTGAAGGCCGTGCTGCGCCGTGCCGGCCCGACCGATGGCGAAGCACCGATCGAAGTCGGCGGCCTGCTGCTGGACCCGATCAGCCACCGCGTGACCATCGATGGCCGTCCCGCCGAGATGGGTCCGACCGAATACCGCCTGTTGCAATTCTTCATGACCCACCAGGAGCGCGCCTACACGCGTGGCCAGTTGCTGGATCAGGTCTGGGGTGGCAACGTCTACGTCGAAGAGCGTACGGTTGACGTGCACATTCGACGCCTGCGCAAAGCCCTCGGCGATGCTTACGAAAATCTGGTACAAACCGTGCGCGGCACTGGCTACCGGTTCTCGACCAAGGCCTGATGATCGCAGCGGTTCCACTTTCAAGGACGTATTTTTTTCGTGAACCAAAACTGGCATGGCACCCTGATTCGCCACATGCTGCTGCTGGTCACCGCCTGCCTGGTGATCGGCCTGATCACCGGCTATTACGGCTGGAGCCTCGCCGCAGGCCTGGGTCTTTACCTGGCCTGGACCCTCAAGCAATTGCTGCGTCTGCACGAGTGGCTGCGCCTGCATAAACCCGATGAAGCACCACCCGACGGCTATGGCCTGTGGGGGGAAGTGTTCGACAGCATTTATCACCTGCAACGCCGCGACCAACGGGTACGCGGACGCCTGCAAGCGGTGATCGACCGGGTTCAGGAATCCACCGCCGCGCTGAAAGACGCGGTGATCATGCTCGACAGCGACGGCAACCTGGAATGGTGGAACCGCGCCGCCGAAACCCTGCTGGGCCTCAAGACCCCGCAGGACAGCGGCCAGCCGGTGACCAACCTGGTGCGCCATCCGCGCTTCAAGGAATACTTCGAGCAAGACAGCTACGCCGAGCCGCTGGAAATTCCTTCGCCGACCAACGACCGCGTGCGCATCCAGCTGTACATCACCCGTTACGGTAACAACGAACACTTGATGCTGGTGCGCGATGTGACACGTATCCATCAGCTTGAGCAAATGCGCAAAGACTTCATCGCCAACGTTTCCCATGAACTGCGCACACCGTTGACGGTGATCTGCGGCTACCTGGAAACCTTGCTCGATAACGTCGACGAGGTGAACCCGCGCTGGAGCCGTGCCTTGCAGCAGATGCAGCAACAAGGCGGACGCATGCAGACCTTGCTCAACGATCTGTTGTTGCTGGCCAAGCTGGAAGCCACCGATTATCCGTCGGACAACCAGCCGGTGCCGATCGACGGCTTGCTGCAATCGATCAAGAGCGATGCGCAGCAGTTGTCCGGCCAGAAAAACCAGACAATCACCCTGGAAGCCGACCCGACGATTCTGCTCAAGGGCAGCGAAGCGGAGTTGCGCAGCGCGTTTTCCAACCTGGTGTTCAACGCGGTGAAATACACCCCGGCCGAAGGCAATATCCGCATTCGCTGGTGGGGCGATGACCAAGGGGCGCACTTGAGCGTGCAGGATTCCGGGATCGGCATCGATGCCAAACACCTGCCGCGCCTGACCGAACGCTTCTATCGCGTCGACTCCAGCCGCAACTCCAACACCGGAGGCACCGGCCTGGGGCTGGCGATCGTCAAACACGTCTTGTTACGGCATCGGGCGCGGATGGAAATCAGCAGCGTACCGGGCCACGGCAGCACCTTCACCTGCCACTTTGCCCCGGCCCAGGTCACCAAATCCCGGGTTATCAGCACCGCCGACTGATACCGGTCAGCACGCACCACTAGGCAACTGGCCGGTCAGCCGCTACATTGGCTGACTTGCGCCTGCCTTTCAGGCGCGGTTTTTTACTTCCCTCTCGATTATACGGAACCCGCAAAACTCCATCATGGACCCTTCCCCTGGCTTGACCCTCGCTACAATTTTCGCCGACTTCGGCATGATTCTTTTTGCTCTGATCCTGGTTTTGCTCAACGGGTTTTTCGTTGCGGCGGAATTTGCCATGGTCAAGCTGCGCTCGACCCGGGTCGAGGCCATCGCTGACAAAAACGGCTGGCGCGGGCACATCCTGCGCACCGTGCACAGTCAGCTCGATGCTTACCTGTCGGCCTGCCAATTGGGTATCACCCTCGCCTCCCTGGGCCTGGGCTGGGTGGGTGAACCTGCGTTTGCGCACCTTCTGGCGCCTGTACTGAGTGCCGTGGGCGTAGATTCCGCTGAAGTGGTCAAGGCTGTTTCGTTCTTCACCGCCTTCTTCATCATTTCCTACCTGCACATCGTGGTCGGCGAGCTGGCCCCGAAATCCTGGGCGATCCGCAAACCCGAATTGCTGTCGCTGTGGACCGCCGTGCCGCTGTACCTGTTCTACTGGACCATGTACCCGGCCATCTACCTGCTCAACGCCAGCGCCAACCAGATCCTGCGCATCGCTGGCCAAGGTGAGCCCGGCCCGCACCACGAACACCATTACAGCCGCGAAGAACTGAAACTGATCCTGCACTCCAGCCGTGGCCAGGATCCGAGCGACCAAGGCATGCGCGTGCTGGCGTCAGCGGTGGAAATGGGCGAGCTGGAAGTGGTCGACTGGGCCAACTCCCGAGAAGACCTGGTCACCCTGGAATTCAATGCGCCGCTCAAGGAAATCCTGGCGTTGTTCCGTCGCCACAAGTTCAGCCGTTATCCGGTGTACGACAGCGAACGCCAGGAGTTCGTCGGCCTGCTGCACATCAAGGATCTGCTGCTGGAACTGGCGGCGCTGGACCACATTCCCGAGTCGTTCAACCTGGCCGAACTGACCCGACCGCTGGAGCGCGTGTCGCGGCACATGCCGTTGTCGCAGTTGCTGGAGCAGTTCCGCAAGGGTGGCTCGCACTTCGCTGTAGTCGAAGAGGCCGACGGTAACATCATCGGCTACCTGACCATGGAAGACGTGCTGGAAGTGCTGGTGGGCGACATCCAGGACGAACACCGCAAGGCCGAACGCGGGATCCTCGCGTATCAGCCGGGCAAGCTGCTGGTGCGGGGCGATACACCGCTGTTCAAGGTTGAACGACTGCTGGGCATCGACCTCGACCACGTCGAAGCCGAAACCCTCGCCGGGCTGGTCTACGAGAGCCTCAAGCGTGTTCCGGAAGAGGAAGAAGTGCTGGAAGTCGAAGGCCTGCGGATCATCATCAAGAAGATGAAAGGGCCGAAGATCGTTCTGGCCAAGGTGTTGATGCTGGATTAACCGGCTTATCCGACTTGCCCGCGATGGCGTCAGACCAGACAACGCCTCACTTCTTGCCCAACGCAAAGTTGGGCAACGCACCCACCGGCTGGTTGAACTGGTAAGGAATCGACACCAGCCCCAGCCCGGTATTGCGCTGCACCACGAAGTGCAAATGCGGCCCGGTGCTGTTGCCGGTGTTGCCGGACAACGCCAACGCACTGCCGACCTTTACCCTCTGACCTTCCCGAACGCAGACCGAGCCTTTCTTCAGGTGCAGGTAAACGCCCATGGTCCCGTCATCGTGCAGCACCCGCACGAAATTGCCGGATGCATCAGTGCCGCGCCCGCTCTGGCGATTTTCGGTTTTCACCACCACGCCGCCACGCGCGGCAATGATCGGCGTACCCTCAGGCATTGCGATGTCTATGGCATATCGGCTCTTGGGCCCGAAATGGCTGTAGGGGCCATTGGCACCCTGACTGATCCGGAACGGTCCGCCACGCCAGGGCAAGGGGTACCGATAGCCCACCGTGGGCCCTGAGGGGTCGCCCAGGGAGTATTTGAACTTCGGGACGTACGCGAGGGGCCTTCCACCTTTAGTCGCCGTAAGCTGCGCCAGGCGAACGCTGCTGCGTAGCGGTATCACGCGCCGAATCGTCCCGCCCGGCACACCGCTGGCGTTCTTCACCCCGGCAAAACTCAATTCGACTTCTACCGGCGCATACAGGTCATTGCGCACGTAAACGCTGTGCACACCATTTTTCTTCATGACGACGAGGCGCACCTGACGCTCAAGGTGCTCGACCATGCCATCGCGAAAAACGAACACGTGGGCGCCTTTGCTGGGGCGGTCGCTGTAGGAAACCACACCATAAGCGTCTTTGGACTTGTAGATAGTCATGGCCATGGCCGAGGTGGCGACCATGAACAGGCCACATAAAAACAGCAGGCGCGTGAACATGAGCAAGGATTCTGTCGAGTGAGGCCTGGGATTGAGCCTAGCAGCTGCAATGGACCCGGGTAGTCGGCAGATGTTTCAGAAAAGGTGTTCAGCAGATATGCGGTAGCAGTGATGGCCCCTTCGCGAGCAGGCTCGCTCCCACAGGATTCACGCCGGACCTGTGGGAGCGAGCTTGCTCGCGATGGCGGACTGTCAGGCGACGCGCCTTAAGCGCCAGGAATGAAGTGCTTCTGCGCCGTACCCCGCGCAATCAGGCGCGAGATGTAATCGAGCTTCTGCGCATCCTGATCGACAAAACGGAAGGTCAGTTGCAGCCAGTCGCTGTCAGGCTTCGGTTCGTGGGCCACGACGGCGTGCAGATAGCCGTTGAGGCGGGCGACTTCGGCATTGTCGCCTTGCTCCAGGTCCAGCACGGCGCTGTCGAGGATCTGCGGCAGGGTCTCACTGCGCTTCACCACCAGCAGGGCTTCCTTGAGACTCAAGGCCTTGATCACACATTGCTGGATGCCGTTCGGCAAACGCAGTTGACCCTGGCCACGGCCGCTGGCGGGTGCCGAAGAGGCCGCTGGCGCCTTGACCGGCGGATTGTTGAGCAAGCCCTTGGACGGTGCAGGTGCGGGTGCGGCCGTTGGCGTGGCAACGGGCGCCTTGCCACCGGTCAAGGCGGCGAGGGAGTCGTTACCGAATGCCGAGCTTGTTTTGGTCGCGGCTACGTTGATCAAGGCGTCGAGTTTGCCGACCTTGTGCAGCGCCTGCTTGACCTTGGTGAGCAGTTGCTCGTTGGTGAACGGCTTGCTGACGTAACCGGAAACTCCGGCCTGGATCGCCTGGACGACGTTCTCCTTGTCGCCACGGCTGGTCACCATCACGAATGGCATGGTTTTGAGGTTGTCTTGCTCACGACACCAGGTCAGCAATTCCAGGCCGGACATTTCCGGCATTTCCCAGTCGCACAGGACCAGGTCGAAGGCTTCCTTGGCCAGCATGGCCTGGGCCTTTCTGCCGTTGATCGCGTCTTCGATCCGCATGCCCGGGAAATAATTGCGCAGGCACTTTTTCACCAAGTCACGAATGAACGACGCGTCGTCCACGACCAACACACTGACCTTACTCATCCACCACCCCTTTAAAAAATCCCGGCCAGCATACCGCCTTGCTGATGGCACATTGCCAAAAACCTTCAGTCACGCCGGACTTTTCGTTCGCGGGTGCTGCTTTTCGAATTTGTAAGCCGCAAACAAAAACGCCCGGCCAAAAGGCCGGGCGCTTTACTTGGGCAATCTTACTTATCGTCAGTTTTGCCCGGAACATTAGCGGTTTCGCCACTGGTTCCTTCAACTTCTTCCTTCATGCGCTTGAGGCCCAGGTGCCGCACGTCAGTGCCGCGCACCAGGTAAATCACCAGCTCCGAGATATTGCGTGCGTGGTCGCCGATACGCTCCAGCGAACGCAGCACCCAGATAATGCTCAGAACCCGCGAGATAGAACGCGGATCTTCCATCATGTAGGTCGCCAGCTCACGCAGTGCGGTCTTGTATTCGCGGTCGATGATCTTGTCGTACTGCGCCACCGACAACGCCAACTCGGCGTCGAAACGGGCAAAGGCATCCAGTGCATCGCGGACCATGTTGCGCACCTGGTCACCGATGTGGCGCACTTCGACGTAACCGCGCGGCGCTTCGCCTTCTTCACACAGCTGGATGGCGCGACGGGCGATCTTGGTCGCTTCGTCACCGATGCGCTCCAGGTCGATCACCGATTTGGAAATGCTGATGATCAGGCGCAGGTCGGAAGCCGCCGGCTGACGACGGGCCAGAATGCGCAGGCATTCTTCGTCGATGTTGCGTTCCATCTGGTTGATCTGGTCGTCGATCTCGCGCACCTGCTGGGCCAGGCCGGAGTCGGCCTCGATCAGCGCGGTCACCGCGTCATTGACCTGTTTCTCGACCAGCCCGCCCATGGCCAGGAGGTGGCTGCGCACTTCCTCCAGTTCGGCGTTGAACTGCTGGGAGATGTGGTGTGTAAGGCCTTCCTTAGAAATCATGTTGTCTGCTCCGCAAAAGCTGTGAGCTGCAAGCTACAAGCTGCAAGCTGATGTGTGTCGTACCCGAACCGCTCCTACTTGCCGCTTGAAGCGTGCGGCTTGTGGCTGCTGCTAGCCGTAGCGACCGGTGATGTAGTCTTCGGTCTGCTTCTTCGCCGGATTGGTGAACAGGGTATCGGTGTCGCCGAATTCCACCAGTTTGCCCATGTACATGAACGCGGTGTAGTCGGACACCCGCGCCGCCTGTTGCATGTTGTGGGTCACGATGACGATGGTGAACTTGGATTTCAGTTCGTAGATCAGCTCTTCGACTTTCAGCGTAGAGATCGGGTCAAGTGCCGAGCACGGTTCGTCGAGCAGCAGCACTTCCGGCTCCACGGCGATGGTGCGGGCGATCACCAGACGCTGCTGCTGACCACCGGACAGGCCCAGTGCCGACTCGTGCAGACGGTCCTTGACCTCGTCCCACAATGCCGCGCCTTTCAACGCCCACTCGACAGCTTCGTCGAGCACGCGTTTCTTGTTGATGCCCTGGATGCGCAGACCGTAAACCACGTTTTCGTAGATGGTTTTCGGGAACGGGTTCGGCTTCTGGAACACCATGCCGACGCGGCGACGCAGTTCGGCCACGTCTTCGCCCTTGCGGTAGATGTTGCTGCCGTACAGGTTGATCTCGCCTTCGACACGGCAGCCATCCACCAGGTCGTTCATGCGGTTGAAGGTACGCAGCAGCGTGGACTTGCCGCAGCCGGACGGGCCGATGAAGGCGGTCACGCGCTGCTTCGGGATATTCATGCTGACGTCGTACAGCGCTTGTTTTTCGCCGTAGAACAGGCTCAGGCCCGGCACTTCGATGGCCACGGTTTCCTGCTCGAGGTTCAGGCTCTGCTTGTCGCGACCCAGCGCCGACATGTTGATGCCGTGGGTATGTGCTTCGTGCTGCATGGGAGGCTCCCTGTGCTAACAAATTCGGTTCGTTTAACCACTGGCCTGGCCAATGGGTTACTGAAAATCTGAGGCTTGCGCCGATCCTTGTGGGAGCTGGCTTGCCAGCGATGCAGGTGACTCGGTCTGCCAGTAGCACCGCGGTGATGCCATCGCTGGCAAGCCAGCTCCCACAGGATTTGTCTTAGCTGTCCAAAGCCTTGTACTTCTCGCGCAGGTGGTTACGGATGTACACCGCCGACAGGTTCAGCGTCGCAATCACCAGCACCAGCAGCAGCGCCGTGGCGTACACCAGCGGCCGCGCAGCTTCGACGTTCGGGCTCTGGAAGCCGACGTCATAGATGTGGAAGCCCAGGTGCATGATCTTCTGGTCCAGGTGCAGGTACGGGTAGTTACCGTCCACCGGCAGCGACGGCGCCAGTTTCACCACACCCACCAGCATCAGCGGCGCCACTTCACCCGCGGCGCGAGCCACGGCGAGGATCATGCCGGTCATCATGGCCGGGCTGGCCATCGGCAGCACGATCTTCCACAAGGTTTCCGCCTTGGTCGCGCCGAGGGCCAACGAGCCTTCACGCACGGTGCGAGGAATCCGCGCCAGGCCTTCTTCGGTGGCCACGATCACCACCGGCACCGCCAGCAGCGCCAGGGTCAGCGAAGCCCAGAGCAGGCCCGGTGTACCGAAGGTCGGTGCCGGCAGTGCTTCCGGGAAAAACAGACGGTCGAGCGAGCCACCCAGTACGTAGACGAAGAAGCCCAGGCCGAACACGCCGTAAACGATGGCCGGAACGCCCGCCAGGTTGTTCACCGCGATGCGGATCACCCGGGTCAGCGCGTTCTGCTTGGCGTATTCACGCAGGTACACCGCCGCCAGCACGCCGAACGGGGTCACGATCATCGCCATGATCAGGGTCATCATCACGGTGCCGAAGATGGCCGGAAAGATCCCGCCTTCGGTGTTGGCTTCACGCGGGTCGTCGCTCAGGAATTCCCAGACCTTGCTGAAGTAGAAACCGATCTTGGTGGTCGTGCTCATGGCGTTCGGCTGATAGGCGTGAACCACTTTACCGATACCGATTTCGATTTCCTTACCGTTCGCATCGCGGGCGGTCAGGCTGTCGCGGTTGAACTGCGCGTGCAGGTCGCTCAGGCGCGCTTCAACATCCTGATAGCGAGCATTGAGTTCGGCGCGCTCGGATTCCATGTCCGCTTGTGCGGTGGCGTCGAGTTTGCCTTCCAGCTCAAGCTTGCGGCCGTGCAAGCGAATGCGCTCGAGACCGGCGTTGATCGCGCCGATGTCGGTTTTTTCCAGGTTCTTGAGCTGTGCAGCCAGCTTGTTGACGCGGTCGACACGGGCCTGCAACTCAGGCCATGCCGCTTCGCCTTCGGCGATGACCTTGCCATCCTGTTTGACGTTGACCAGATAACCGTAGAAGTTACCCCACTCGCGACGCTCGACGGCCATCAGCTCTGGCGGTGTCGCCTGGTTGGTCAGCCACTCGCCGACGATCCAGGTGAAGTCGTTGCCGTTCAGGTCACGGTTGCCGACCTTGATCAGCTCGCGGGTCATGAATTCAGGGCCTTCGTCAGGCACCGGCAGGCCGGCGCTCTTCAGACGGGCACGTGGCACTTCTTCCTTCTGCACCACTTCGCCAATGACCAGGTGCTGGCCCTGGCCCGGTACGTCGTAGCTGGCGTGGATCAGATCCGCCGGCCAGAAATGACCCAGGCCACGCACGGCAATCACTGCCAGCAGGCCAATGGTCATGATGACCGCGATGGACACCGCGCCACCGCTGATCCAGACGCCGGGGGCGCCGCTCTTGAACCATCCTTTCAGGGAGTTCTGTTTCACAGACTTCTACCTTTCTTAAAGCGACGAGTATTTCTTGCGCAGACGCTGACGAATCAGTTCTGCGAGGGTGTTCATGACGAAGGTGAACAACAGCAGCACCAGCGCCGAGAGGAACAGCACGCGGTAGTGGCTGCCGCCGACTTCCGATTCGGGCATTTCCACTGCAACGTTGGCTGCCAGGGTGCGCAGGCCTTCGAACAGGTTCATTTCCATGACCGGGGTGTTACCGGTTGCCATCAACACGATCATGGTTTCACCGACCGCCCGGCCCATGCCGATCATCAGCGCCGAGAAGATGCCCGGGCTGGCGGTGAGGATCACCACGCGGGTCATGGTCTGCCACGGCGTGGCACCGAGGGCCAGGGACCCCAGGGTCAGGCCGCGAGGCACGCTGAACACGGCGTCTTCGGCGATGGAGTAGATGTTCGGGATGACCGCGAAGCCCATGGCCAGGYCGACCACCAGGGCGTTGCGCTGGTCGTAGGTGATGCCCAGGTCGTGGGAGATCCACATGCGCATGTCGCCACCGAAGAACCAGTTCTCCATGAACGGGCTCATGTACAGCGACAGCCAGCCCACGAACAGGATCACTGGAATCAGCAGCGCACTTTCCCAGCCATCCGGGACTTTCAGGCGGATCGACTCAGGCAGGCGACTGAAGGTGAAACCGGCGACCAGAATGCCGATCGGCAGCAACATCAGCAGACTGAAGATGCCCGGTAAGTGCCCTTCCACATACGGCGCGAGGAACAGACCAGCGAAGAATCCGAGGATCACCGTCGGCATCGCTTCCATCAACTCGATCACCGGCTTGACCTTGCGGCGCATGCCCGGGGCCATGAAGTACGCGGTGTAGATCGCAGCGGCAACGGCCAGTGGAGCGGCCAGCAGCATGGCGTAGAACGCGGCTTTCAGGGTACCGAAGGTCAGCGGCGACAGGCTCAGCTTGGGTTCGAAATCGGTGTTGGCGGCGGTCGATTGCCAGACGTACTTAGGTTCGTCGTAGTTCTCGTACCAGACCTTGCTCCACAGTGCGCTCCACGATACTTCCGGGTGCGGGTTGTCGAGCAGCAGCGGGTGCAACTTGCCGCCGGCTTCCACGATCACGCGGTTGGCGCGAGGCGACAGACCGAAAACGCCTTGGCCTTCAGCGACTGGCTCCACCAGCAAGGTGCGGTGGGCGGTGCTGTGGAACACGCCAAGCTTGCCGGAAGCGTCAAGGGCAACGAAGCCCTTGCGGCGTTCTTCAGCAGTGATTTCAACGATAGGCGTGGTGCCCATCTGGAAGGTGCGGATCTGCTTCAGGCGTTGCTCGCCATCGGGGTCGCGAGCCATGAACCACTGGGCCAGGCCACCTTTGGAGTCACCGATGATCAGCGAGATACCGCCCACAAGCTGGGTGCTGGCAGTGACTTGAGCTTCACCGTCTTCAAGCAGCTTGTAGCGACCGTTGAGGCTCTTGTCGCGCAGGCTGAACACGTCGGCCTGGGCACGCCCGTTGATCACGTACAGCCACTGCTGACGCGGGTCGACGAAGATGTTCTTCACCGGCTCGTTCATCTGCGGCAAGTCGATGCGCTTCTGCTCGTTGGTGACTTCGCCGGTCATCATGTTCTCTTCGCTGGTCAGCGACAGAACATTGAGTTGCGAACCGGTGGCGCCAACCAGCATCAGGGTCGAATCGTTGGCGTTGAGGCTGACGTGCTCCAGCGCACCGCCGGCTTCGTTGACCGCGATTGGCGCTTCGCCGTACGGATACTCGACGGCCGGGGTGATGGTTTTCTTGCCTTCCGGGTAGCTGACTTTATAGGTGTGACGGAACACCAGAGCCTGACCGTTGGACAGACCCACGGCCACCAGCGGGTGACCTGGCTGATCTTCTCCGATGGATGTCACGGTGGTGCCGGCCGGGATCGACAGATCGACGCGCTTCAATTCAGCGCCACTGTCGATGTCGAAGAACAATGCCTGGCCCTTGTCGGAAACCCGCATCGCAACCTGGTTCTGCTCTTCCAGGGAGATCATCAGCGGCTTGCCGGCGTCTTGCATCCAGGCCGGCGTGATGGCGTCCTTGGCGGTCAGGCTGGCACCCTGGAACAGGGGCGCGACGACGTAGGCAAGGAAGAAGAAGATCAAGGTGATCGCGCCCAGTACAGCTAGGCCGCCAACGAGGACGTACCAGCGGGTCAGGCGATCTTTGAGCGCGCGAATGCGGCGCTTGCGTTGTAGCTCAGGCGTATTGAAGTCAATTCGCTTGGGGGGATTAGTAGTCATGTTGGAATTGGCCAGATCATTCATGCGCACACCCTAGCGATCCTGTATGACAGAAAGATGACAATGCAGTGACGCGACAAATCCGCCGCTAGCGGTAACCAGCAGTGGATAGAGAATTCGAGGTGTATGGGGGCGGCTCCTGCCGCCCCCATGTGAGTCCAGAGCGATTCACTCTAGACTCAATTTGTTACTTTTTTGCGACTTCAGCGCCGCCTTCCGCCAGACCCAGGTCAGCCAGAGCTTTGGCAGCTACTTTGGCCGGCAGTGGGATGTAACCGTCTTTCACAACAACTTCCTGGCCCTGTTTCGACAGAACCAGTTTCACGAACTCGGCTTCCAGCGGGGCCAGAGGCTTGTTCGGGGCTTTGTTCACGTATACGTACAGGAAGCGGGACAGCGGGTACTTGCCGTTCAGGGCGTTTTCTTCGGTGTCTTCGATGAACTCGGTGCTGCCCTTCTTGGACAGAGCAACGGTTTTCACGCTAGCGGTCTTGTAACCGATGCCCGAATAACCGATGCCGTTCAGCGAGGAGCTGATCGACTGCACGACCGAAGCCGAACCTGGTTGCTCGTTCACGTTTGGCTTGTAGTCACCTTTGCACAGGGCTTCTTCCTTGAAGTAGCCATAAGTGCCGGATACCGAGTTACGACCGAACAGTTGAACCGGCTTGTTGGCCAGGTCGCCGGTCACGCCCAGGTCGCCCCAGGTTTTGACTTCGGTTTTAGCGCCGCACAGACGAGTCGACGAGAAGATCGCGTCGACCTGCTCCATGGTCAGGTGCTGGATCGGGTTGTCCTTGTGTACGAATACAGCCAGGGCGTCCACGGCAACCGGGATAGCGGTTGGCTTGTAGCCGTACTTCTGCTCGAAGGCAGCCAGTTCGGTGTCCTTCATCTTGCGGCTCATCGGGCCCAGGTTGGAGGTGCCTTCAGTCAGCGCAGGTGGTGCAGTGGCGGAGCCAGCGGCCTGAATCTGGATGTTTACGTTCGGGTATTCTTTTTTGTAGTTCTCGGCCCAGAGGGTCATGAGGTTGGCCAGAGTGTCGGAACCAACGCTGGACAGGTTGCCCGACACACCAGTGGTCTTGGTGTAGCTCGGGATAGCAGGGTCAACAGCGGCAACCGCGTTGGCAGTCGCAACGCCAGCAGCGACAAAAGTCATTGCCGCCATCAAACGCTTCAGTTTCATGCCTTACTCCTAGCAGATAGGGTGTGTTATTCGGGGCCAAGTATCAGCAGGCCGTGTGAACACTCTATGGCTGAAATATGACAATTGGATGAAAGGCCAGCACTCCGCTCGGAAGGCTGCCCTTTCAGTTGTAACTATAGATGTGAGGAGTGCTGTGATCGTTCGCTGTCAGCGGCCCTTCTTCCAGAGATATGCACCTACCAGAATCCCCACCCCACACAGCACCGCCACATAATAAGCAGGCCCCATCGCACTCTCCTTGAGCAACAGGCTGACGATCATCGGCGTCAGACCACCGAAAATCGCATAGGCGACGTTGTACGAGAACGACAGGCCGCTGAAACGCACCACGGGCGGGAACGCCTTGACCATCACGTACGGCACCGCGCCGATGGTGCCGACCAGCAGACCGGTCAGGGCGTACATCGGGAACAGCCAGTCGGGATGGTCTGCCAGGCTGTGGTAGAAGGTCCAGGAACTGGCCAGCAACGCTGTACAGCCGATCACGAAGACTCGTCCCGCACCGAAGCGATCGGCCAGTGCGCCGGCAATGATGCAGCCAAAGCTCAGGAATACGATCGCCACGCTGTTCGCCTGCAGGGACGTGGTTGGCGAGACGTGATAGACCATCTGCAACACGGTCGGGGTCATCAGGATCAGCACCACGATGGCGGCCGACAGCAGCCAGGTCAGCAACATCGAAATGGCAATCGCACCACGATGGTCACGCAGCACCGCCCGCAGCGGCACCTCTTCGGCCAGGGCCTTACGCAGTTGCAGCTCGGCGAACACCGGGGTTTCGTGCAACCAGCGACGCAGGTACACAGAGAACAAACCAAACACGCCACCCAGCAGGAACGGAATGCGCCAGGCGTAATCCGCTACTTCCACCGCGGTGTAGATGCTGTTGATCGCCGTGGCGACCAGCGAGCCGAGCAGGATACCCGCCGTCAGGCCGCTGGTCAGGGTGCCGCAGGCGTAGCCGACATGCCGCTGCGGAACGTGTTCGGAAACAAAGACCCACGCCCCCGGCACTTCACCGCCAATGGCCGCGCCCTGGATCACCCGCATCAGCAGCAGCAGGATCGGTGCCCACATGCCGATCTGTGCATAAGTCGGCAGCAGACCCATGATCAAGGTCGGCACCGCCATCATGAAAATGCTCAGGGTGAACATTTTCTTTCGGCCCAGCAGGTCGCCGAAGTGCGCCATCACGATGCCACCCAGTGGCCGTGCCAGGTAGCCGGCGGCGAAGATGCCGAAGGTCTGCATCAGACGTAGCCACTCGGGCATGTCCGCCGGGAAGAACAGCTTGCCCACCACCGTGGCGAAGAACACGAAGATGATGAAATCGTAGAACTCCAGCGCGCCGCCCAAAGCAGACAACGATAGAGTCTTGTAGTCGTTGCGGGTCAGCGGACGTGCGGGTTGGTCTGGCTGCGCGATGCTCGAGGGCGCTGTGGTCATGGCAAGGGMTTCTCTTATAGTCGGATCTGCAACCTCAACAACGCTGGCTGAGGTTTGAGCAGGTCCGGCACGATAGCAAATTGTTCGAAAAAGCACATAGAGGTGCGTTTTTGACGGTCAAAATGAGAACCGGACGGTCGTCGCGGAGTCTACCGACCGATATACTCAAAGCCTGCTCCGGTTTTTGAGGGGTTGCTGTGCGAAAACGCCTGTCAGGGTTCATAGGCGATTTCGCAGAGTTTCCCTTTAGGCGCCTTATGGAAAACGTGACGAACGTAGTATGTTCGGTGCTGAATCGTTTTTCCCGAAGACGGCTACCACCAGCAATACCAACGAAGAGTCACGGGTCAGAGGCACCCCCGGAATGATAGAGCTCGAACAAGAAGATCCGATCCCGCAAGGCGACCTGGCCCTGCAAATCACCGCGCTTCCTCGCGAAACCAACGGCTTCGGCGATATTTTCGGCGGCTGGCTGGTGGCGCAGATGGATTTGGCGGGCACCGCTATGGCCAGCAAAGTCGCTGGCGGACGCGTTGCCACCGTCGCGATCGACCGCATGGCCTTTCTGGTTCCGGTGGCGGTGGGCGCGCAGCTCTCCTTTTATACCCAGGCCCTGGAAATCGGCCGCAGCTCGATCAAGATGATGGTCGAGGTCTGGAGCGACGATCCACTGTCCAGCGAGTGGCGTAAAGTTACCGAAGCGGTGTTTGTATTCGTTGCCATCGACGGCAGCGGTCGCACCCGTTCGGTTCCGCCTCGGGCTCGCTGAAAGAGCTTCTAAACCTGGTAGCCGTTTTGCGGTCGATAGTCGTCCACGTTACTGATCGAGAGCTGTCCCATGAGCACGCCCAATGTTGAAGCTGTAAAACTGGATGAACTGAACTGCTGGCGCATCCGCCACGGTCAAGCCGAATTACTGGTGGCCCAGCAAGGCGCGCACATCCTCAGCTATCAATTGGCCGGCCAGCCGCCGCTGATCTGGCTCAACGACGAAGCCGTGTTCAAGACAGGCAAAAGCATCCGTGCCGGCGTGCCGGTGTGCTGGCCGTGGTTCGGCAACTTTGCGCGCAACCCGCAAAGCGTGCAGGCGATGCGCGTCAGCAATGAAGCGCCGTCGGCTCACGGCTTAGTGCGAGCGATGGATTGGGAGCTGGGCGGCATCAAAGCCGAAGGCGAAAGCCTGAAGGTCGAATTCCTTCTGCCCTACCCCGAAGGCGGCTTTCCCGGCTGGCCGCACCAGGTGGATTTGACGCTGAATATTCACCTCGACGAGCAATTGCACATCCAGCTGACCAGCCACAACCGGGGCGCCGAAACCGTCAGCATCAGCCAGGCGCTGCACAGTTACTTTGCCGTCAGTGATGTGCGCGACGTGCATGTCGAAGGCTTGAATGACTTGAGCTACATCGAAACGCTGGAAGACTGGAAAACCAAGCAACAATCCGGTGATCTGCGCTTTTCCGGCGAAACTGACCGCATCTATCTCGACGTCCCGCCACAGCTGAACATCGTCGATCCGGCCTGGGAGCGACGCATCGTACTGACCAGCACCGGCTCGCGTACGGCGGTGATCTGGAACCCGTGGATCGACCGCGCCGCCGCGTTCAGCGACATGGCCGACGACGGTTGGCAGCGCATGCTGTGCATCGAGACGGCGAACGTGATGAGCGATGTGGTGAACCTGGCACCAGGGGCGAGCCATACGCTGGGCGTGAGCGTCGGTAGCAAGCCGCTCTAAGCAACACCACAAAACAAATGTGGGAGCGAGCTTGCTCGCGATGGCGGTGTAACAGGCAACATAAATGTTGAATGTTATCGCCTCATCGCGAGCAAGCTCGCTCCCACAGTTTCTTGTGCCAGGCCTTCTGGCGGCGCGTTACAGATCCGACTCTTTCACTACCCTGACCGTCTGCGCATCCAGCGCATACGCCGCATCGGCCAGGTCATTGCTGACCTTCTCGACTTTCAGCGTGCCGGTGACCCACAGCGGCGTGTAGATATCGTTCAGCTTCAAGCCCTTTGGATAACGCACCAGCACCAGTTGGTTGGGCGGCGGCGGCGGCACATGGATGCACGCGCCCGGGTACGGCACCAGGAAGAACAATGTACTGCGGCCCTTGGCGTCGGACTCCAGCGGCACCGGATAACCACCGATGCGGATGTTCTTGTCGTTCATCGACGCTACGGTTTTGGTCGAGTACATCACCGCCGGCAAGCCTTTGGCCTGCTTCATTCCGCCCTTGTCGGTGAAAGTGCCATTGGCTTCAGGGGAGTTGTGGTCGATTTCAGGCATGGCCTCGAGGGCCTTCTGGTCCGACTTTGGCATCAATTCAAGCCAGTCGGTTTCCGGCAGTTCGCCGGCATGGGCAAGGCCCGAACCCAGTAAAACAAGAGTCAACAAAAGACGGCGCATGAAGGTGCTCGGCAAAGGGAAGAACAGGAAACGCCGAGCATTCTAGCCCTCCCGGCTTGTGCCGCCGAGAGGACTTTGTCGATTGGCTCAGTTCTTTTTGACCAGGCCGTAAATCACCAGCAGGATGACCGCGCCAACCAACGCACCGATGAAACCTGCGCCTTGGCCAGCCTGATAGATGCCCAGGGCCTGACCGCCGTAAGTGGCCGCCAGCGAACCGCCGATACCGAGCAGGATGGTCATGATCCAGCCCATGCTGTCATCGCCCGGTTTCAGGAACCGTGCCAGCAGGCCGACAATCAAGCCGATAAAGATGGTTCCGATAATTCCCATGGCATTTCCCTCTGAATGAAGTGGCTGTGTCCGGTCTCACCAATAATGTTCCTCTTTTGGCGAGTGACTGTTGTTGTCAGGCAAGGCGCCGCGACGAGTCATAGCTGGCTATGGCGAGGAGCGGCAACGCAGCATGACGGCAACAGACCCCGTCAAAAAGGAACAGTATTGGTGAGACAGGACACCTAGCCAAAGCCTAGTCAGACTTTGGCATCCTGCCATGAGAGAACGGCGGCCCCTGAATGGTTCCGCCGCTGCCACATGAAACTATTCGGCGATCAGCGCTTCGACCTTGAGGATCTGCGCGGTCAGCGTTTCGCGATCCGCACAACGCAGGTTGGCGTGACCGACCTTACGGCCGACTTTGAAGGCCTTGCCATAGTGATGCAGATGGCAATCGGCGATGGCCACGACCTTCTCGGTGTCCGGCACTTTGCCGATGAAGTTGAGCATCGCGCTTTCGCCGACCTTGGCCGTCGAACCCAACGGCAGACCGGCGACGGCCCGCAGGTGGTTTTCGAACTGGCTGCACTCAGCGCCCTCGGTAGTCCAGTGCCCGGAGTTGTGCACGCGCGGGGCGATTTCGTTGGCCTTGAGGCCACCGTCGACTTCGAAGAACTCGAACGCCATCACGCCGACGTAATCCAGCTGATTGAGCACACGGCTGGAGTAGTCTTCGGCCAGGGCTTGCAACGGGTGATCGGTGCTGGCCACGGACAGCTTGAGGATGCCGCTTTCGTGGGTGTTGTGTACCAGCGGATAGAAGCGGGTTTCACCGTCGCGGGCACGCACGGCGATCAGCGAGACTTCACCGGTGAACGGCACGAAGCCTTCCAGCAGGCAGGCAACGCTGCCCAGTTCGGCAAAGGTACCCACCACATCTTCTGGCGTGCGCAGGACTTTCTGGCCCTTGCCGTCGTAACCCAAAGTACGGGTTTTCAGCACCGCCGGCAGACCGATGGAAGCCACGGCGGCGTCCAGGTCGGCCTGGGACTGGATGTCGGCGAACGCCGGGGTAGGAATCCCCAGATCCTTGAACATGCTCTTCTCGAACCAGCGATCGCGGGCGATGCGCAGGGCTTCGGCGCTCGGGTAGACCGGGACGAATTGCGAGAGGAAAGCCACGGTCTCGGCCGGAACGCTTTCGAACTCGAAGGTCACCAGATCGACTTCATCGGCCAGCTGACGCAGGTGATCCTGATCGCCGTAATCGGCTCGCAGGTGTTCGCCCAACGCGGCTGCGCAAGCATCCGGCGCCGGGTCCAGGAAAGCGAAGTTCATGCCCAGCGGAGTGCCCGCCAGTGCCAACATGCGACCCAACTGGCCGCCACCGATTACACCGATCTTCATCGTCAACAACCTCAGGCGATGCGTGGGTCTGGATTGTCCAGGACGCTGTCTGTCTGCTCAGCACGGAAGGTTTTCAGCACCGCGTGGAACTGCGGGTGCTTGGCGCCCAGGATACTCGCCGACAACAGCGCTGCGTTGATCGCGCCCGCCTTGCCGATGGCCAGAGTGGCAACCGGAATGCCTGCTGGCATCTGCACAATGGAGAGCAGCGAATCAACGCCCGAAAGCATAGCGGACTGCACGGGTACGCCCAGCACCGGCAAATGGGTCTTGGCCGCACACATGCCTGGCAAGTGGGCCGCGCCACCGGCACCGGCGATGATCACCTCGATGCCCCGCGCCTCGGCTTCTTCAGCGTACTGGAACAGCAGGTCCGGGGTGCGGTGGGCAGAAACCACTTTCACCTCGTAGGGGATGCCGAGCTTTTCCAGCATATCGGCGGTGTGGCTAAGGGTGGACCAATCGGACTTGGAGCCCATGATCACGCCAACCAGTGCACTCATCGTCGTGCCTCTTCTCTCTGGGCGCCCGCAGGCGCATCAAAAAACAACAAGCCACGCAGAATGCGTGGCTTGATTGTACGAATTATGGCCAGTCGTAACCGGCCGAAGGCCGCGCAGTATACCGTAATGAGGCAGATAAACAGCCCCCGGTGCGACCATCTGTCATGCGGTCTGAAAATGCCCATTTCTTGACTATCGAGTCAGCCGGCTAAACCGAGGTATGACGTGAACTATTCATTTTCTTACTTTAATAAAAGTCGCAGCAGAAGCGACCACCTCAGTACACTTAAAACAATTTTAAATAAACTTAAACTTGCCGGAAGTGCCGATCACCGTCAACTATCAAATCTCAGGAAACCCCTAACTGAACAGGAAGTTAAAAAACATGAAAAAACCTATCAGCCTCATCATCATCCTCCACAACGACCTTCAACATCATCAAAAAAACAGTTTATATTCAGACTATTTTGCCTGGCTTAAAACCGAACTTGAATATATCTCGGGACGCACCGTCCAGATCGATATGCATCGTCAGAGCGACATCCCTGAAATGTCAGTATACGACTACAAAAATGAGGATGCTGTAGCTGCACTGAATGGCTGGAAAGACTTGATTAAAAATTGGTATGCAGGAATTTTGGCAAGCGATCGTCATGACGTGAATTTAACCAAAATCCTCTTGTTGACCCGAGAGAATATCCACGAAAAGTTGGGCGGACTCTTGGGGGGCATAGGCGGATATGCCTTTTTCAAAGGTCATTGCGCAATTGCATCGATCACCTCTTATCGTATTCCCGCACATGAAATAGGTCATATGCTTGGCGCGACCCACGAAGACAGTGAAGTGATCTATGACGGCTGGTGGCACGACACAATCATGCTCGCCGATGAGTTTTCTCATGTACGTGGAAACGTTTACCGCTTCAGCGACAAGAACAGGGAAAATATTCGCGAATATCTCAATCGCTTTCCATAAGTTCAAGCTACCTTGCGAAAGTCGCCATAATCATTCTCACGAAGCCGGGCTCGCTGCACCACCTTCCAACTTGCGCCACAACAACCGCACATTGGCCTTGCGCACAAGCGCACAGCGGTAAAGGCGAATCTCCAACGGCACATGCCACTGCGGCCCGCCGCAGACCACCAACTCACCGCGCGCCAGTTCGGCGCGCACGCTCAGTTGCGGCACCCAGGCGATGCCCAGGCCTTCCAGGGCCATGCTTTTCAGGCTGTCAGCCATGGCGGTTTCGTAGATCGTGGTGAAACGCAGCGCCCGTTGACGCAACAGCATGTTCACCGACCTGCCGAGAAACGCACCGGCGCTGTACGCCAGCAACGGCACACTGCCTTCGCCTTCCAGGTCGAACAGGGGTTTGCCGTCGGCGTCGGCGGCACACACCGGCAGCATCTCGGTGTGGCCAAGGTGCAGCGAGGGGAAGATTTCCGGGTCCATCTGCATCGCGGCGTCCGGATCGTAGAACGCCAGCATCAGATCGCAACCGCCTTCGCGTAACGCATGCACCGCATCGCCCACGTTGGTCGCCACCAGCCGCGTGGCGATGTTCAGGCCTTCGTTGCGCAACTGCGCGATCCAGCGCGGAAAGAAACCAAGTGCCAGAGAGTGCGCGGCAGCGACCTGCATCACTTCGCCCTGCCCGCCTTCCAGGTGATGCAGATGGCGCAGCACTTCGCCGAGCTGTTCGACCACGGTTCGCGCGGTGACCAGAAACAATTGCCCTGCCGCCGTCAGCTCCACCGGCGTGCGCGAACGGTTGACCAGGGTCAGCCCCAGCGCCGCCTCCAGGCTGCGGATTCGCCGGCTGAACGCCGGCTGCGTCACGAAACGCCGCTCGGCGGCCTGGGAGAAACTGCGGGTGGCGGCCAGGGCACTGAAGTCCTCCAGCCATTTGCTTTCCAGATTCATCACGTCCTCCCGGACACGCACCAATTTAGGTCACACGTTCGCCGTCAAGCCGGCGTCACACGGGCATTATGCCGAATATGCATAGCCTAGTGTTTAACAGCATTGGCCCAAAATTTTGTACAGGCCTAGCATTCACAGCGTTCCGGCACAGACCGGGTCCATATTGAGATGATTTCTATCATGTCCTCCGCTGCATCATTCCGCACAGAAAATGACCTGCTTGGCGCTCTCGAAGTACCCGCTCAAGCGTATTACGGTATTCAGACCCTGCGAGCGGTGAATAACTTCCGCCTCTCGGGCGTTCCGATTTCGCACTACCCGAAACTGGTTGTCGGCCTGGCCATGGTCAAACAGGCCGCTGCTGACGCCAACCGTGAGCTGGGTCACCTGAGCGAAGCCAAGCACGCTGCCATCAGCGAAGCCTGTGCACGTCTGATCCGCGGCGACTTCCACGAAGAATTCGTGGTGGACATGATTCAAGGCGGCGCTGGCACTTCGACCAACATGAATGCCAACGAAGTCATCGCCAACATCGCGCTGGAGGCCATGGGTCACCAGAAAGGCGAATACCAGTACCTGCACCCGAACGACGACGTGAACATGGCGCAGTCGACCAACGACGCGTACCCGACGGCGATCCGTCTGGGTCTTTTGCTGGGTCACGATGCCCTGCTCGCCAGTCTCGACAGCCTGATTCAGGCGTTCGCGGCCAAGGGTGAAGAATTCAACCACGTCCTGAAGATGGGTCGTACCCAACTGCAAGACGCCGTGCCGATGACCCTGGGTCAGGAATTCCGCGCTTTCGCCACCACCATGGGTGAAGACCTGGCCCGTCTGAAGACGCTGGCCCCGGAACTGCTGACTGAAGTGAACCTGGGTGGCACCGCGATCGGCACCGGCATCAACGCCGACCCGCGTTACCAGCTCCTGGCCGTTCAGCGCCTGGCAGTGATCAGCGGTCAACCGCTGGTTCCGGCCGCCGACCTGATCGAAGCTACCTCCGACATGGGCGCCTTCGTGCTGTTCTCCGGCATGCTCAAGCGTACCGCGGTCAAGCTGTCGAAGATTTGCAACGACCTGCGCCTGCTGTCCAGCGGCCCACGTACCGGCATCAACGAGATCAACCTGCCGGCACGTCAGCCAGGCAGTTCGATCATGCCAGGCAAGGTCAACCCGGTTATTCCGGAAGCGGTCAACCAGGTGGCGTTCCAGATCATCGGTAACGACTTGGCCCTGACCATCGCGGCTGAAGGCGGCCAGCTGCAACTGAACGTGATGGAGCCGCTGATCGCCTTCAAGATCTTCGACTCGATCCGCCTGCTGCAACGCGCCATGGACATGCTGCGCGAGCACTGCATCGTCGGCATCACCGCCAACGAAGCACGCTGCCGTGAACTGGTCGAGCACTCGATCGGTCTGGTCACCGCGCTGAACCCTTACATCGGCTACAAAAATGCCACCCGCATCGCCGGCCTCGCCCTTGAAAGCGGCCGCGGCGTGCTGGAACTGGTGCGCGAAGAAGGTCTGCTCGACGAAGCCATGCTCGCCGATATCCTGCGCCCGGAAAACATGATTGCTCCGCGTCTGGTGCCTCTGAAGGCATAACCCGACGCGTTATTTTTAGCACCGCTCACCAGGTCGAGGGACTAGACACCTCTCACCTTTTGAGGGCCTGGAGATCAATCTCCAGGCCCTTTTTTTTAACCGCAGCAAAAGCAAAACCTGTGGGAGCGAGCTTGCTCGCGATGGCGTCCGGTCAGTCGACACAAATGTTGAAGGAACTATCGCAATCGCGAGCAAGCTCGCTCCCACAGGAAAGCATCGGTATAGTGCCGCCCCTCTTCGTGTGAGCGGTCGTCGGTAGCGAGGCCTCAACCCATGCGAAACCCGAACTAATAACAAACCCGCGATATGAAACCGGGACGAACGTTGACCCGCCTGTTGTGCCGTGTGCCAGCGGGTGTAACTCGATATGTCTATCCGGCCAGCATCCGCCTACACAAAAAACAGCGAGGAATAATCCATGCTCGAAGTCATTAACGACTTCCTCTCAGGGAAAGTACTGATCGTGCTCATTGTCGGGCTCGGTAGCTACTTCACGATCCGCTCGCGTTTCGTTCAACTGCGTCATTTCTTCCACATGTTCGCGGTGTTCCGCGACAGCCTCAAAAGCAGCGCCGGGCAACTCAGTTCGTTCCAGGCCCTGATGCTCAGCCTCGCCGGCCGCGTCGGTGCGGGCAACATCGCCGGGGTCGGCATTGCCGTGACCCTCGGTGGCCCCGGTGCCGTGTTCTGGATGTGGGTGACCGCGCTGGTCGGCATGTCCAGCAGCTTCTTCGAATGCTCCCTCGGCCAGCTCTACAAGCGCTGCGATTCCGACGGCCAGTTCCGTGGCGGCCCGTCCTATTACATCCAGCACGGCCTGCAAAAACGCTGGTTGGGCATGCTGATGGCGTTCCTTTTGCTGGTGACTTTCGGGTTCGCCTTCAACGGCCTGCAAGCCCACGCCGTGACGCACTCGCTGAACAACGCGTTCGGCCTCGACACCACTTACACCGGCATCGGCCTGGCCGTGCTGCTGGGCCTGGTGTTCATCGGCGGGATCAAGCGCATCGCCAAGGTCGCCGACCTGTTGGTGCCGGTGAAAACCCTGGTGTACATCGGCGTGACCCTCTACGTGATCGTGCTGCAGTTCGACCATGTGCCGGGCATGCTGATGACCATCGTCAAGAGCGCCTTCGGTCTGGACCAGGCCTTCGGCGGCCTGATCGGCAGCGCCATCGTCATGGGCGTGAAGCGTGGCGTATTCGCCAACGAAGCAGGCCTGGGCAGTGCGCCGAACGTGGCGGCGGTTGCGGCGGTCGAGCACCCGGTGGCACAAGGTGTGGTGCAGGCGTTCAGTGTGTTCCTCGATACCTTCGTGATCTGCACCTGCACCGCGCTGCTGATCCTGCTCTCCGGCTTCTACACCCCGGGCTTCGAAGGCGACGGCATTGCCCTGACCCAGAACTCCCTGGCCGCCGTGGTCGGTGACTGGGGCCGGATGTTCATCTCCGTGGCCCTGGCGTTGTTCGTGTTCACCTCGATCCTCTACAACTACTACCTGGGCGAGAGCAACCTGCGCTTTTTGATCGGTGAAAACCGCRAGGCGCTGATGGGCTATCGCGCGCTGGTACTGGTGTTGATTTTCTGGGGCGCCATCGAAAACCTCGGCACCGTATTTGCCTTCGCCGACATCACCATGACCATGCTCGCATTCGTCAACCTGATCGCGCTGTTCCTGCTGTTCAAGGTCGGCATGCGCATCCTGCGTGACTACGATGACCAGCGCGCCGCTGGCATCAAGACGCCAGTGTTCGACTCGGCCAAGTTCCCGGACCTGGACCTGGACCGCAACGCCTGGCCGGCCAATCCGCCAGCCGCTGTCGGCAAGACTGAAGTTGAGTCGCAAGGTGTGCCTGCAGCGCAACGCTGATCGGTAAACGACAGGCGCATCCCCTGCGCCTGTCAGTTAAAGTGCGAAAAACTGTGGGAGTGAGCTTGCTCCCACAGGAACTCTTCCTTTCGGAGAATCTTCATGAATTCCTCGACCTACCCTGCCGCCCAGCACGTCATGGTGCTCTATACCGGTGGCACCATCGGCATGCAGGCTAGCGCAAACGGCCTGGCTCCAGCGTCCGGTTTCGAAGCGCGGATGCGCGACTATCTGCACAGCCAGCCTGAACTGGTGGTGCCGCAATGGCGCTTTCGCGAAATGTCGCCGCTGATCGACAGCGCCAACATGACCCCGGCGTATTGGCAACAACTGCGCGAAGCGGTGGTCGACGCGGTGGATGTTCAGGGCTGCGACAGCGTGCTGATCCTGCATGGCACCGACACCCTGGCCTACAGTGCCGCCGCCATGAGTTTCCAGTTGCTCGGCCTGCACGCCCGCGTGTGCTTCACCGGCTCGATGCTGCCAGCCGGCGTCACCGACAGCGATGCCTGGGAAAACCTCAGCGGCGCATTGGTCGCTTTGGGCCAAGGCATCGCGCCGGACGTACATCTGTACTTCCATGGCGAACTGCTGGACCCGACCCGCTGCGCGAAGGTACGCAGTTTTGGCCGACATCCGTTCAAACGACTGGAGCGTCAGGGCGGTGGCGTGAAGGTGCCTTCGCTCCCAACACAGTTGAATTACAATCAGCCCAAACAATTGGCGAACGTCGCCGTGCTGCCGCTCTTCCCCGGCATCAGCGCCGAGGTGCTGGATGGTTTGCTCGACAGTGGCATTCAAGGCCTGGTGCTGGAGTGCTACGGCAGCGGCACCGGCCCGAGCGACAACCCCGGGTTTCTCGCCAGCCTTGGGCGCGCGCGGGACAACGGCGTAGTCGTGGTCGCGGTGACGCAGTGCCATGAAGGCGGTGTCGAGCTGGACGTGTATGAGGCGGGCAGTCGCCTGCGTGGCGTTGGGGTGTTGTCCGGTGGCGGCATGACCCGTGAGGCGGCGTTCGGCAAGTTGCATGGGCTGTTGGGTGCGGGGCTTGAAACGGACGAAGTCCGTCGGCTTGTCGAACTCGACCTTTGCGGCGAATTGAGCTGAATCAACACATAACCCTGTGGGAGCGAGCTTGCTCGCGAAGACGACGGCACATCCAATATTGATGTGACAGACAGACCGCTTTCGCGAGCAAGCCCGCTCCCACAGGGTCATCGGCACACAACTTGCTCCGCATTCCAGCATCCCAAGGCTGGAAGTCCTCATGCTCCACTCCCACCTCACCACGCTCAACGCGGTCTCCCTGGTACTCGATGCCTTCAAGGCACAAGGCTTGTCCAGCGAAGCGCTGCTGGCCGGAAGCGGCATCAGTGCGGCGGATCTGAACCGTGCCGACACGTGCATCACCACCAATCAGGAAATGCAGGTCTGTGCCAACGCCGTTGCCCTCAAACGTGACATCGGCCTGGAACTGGGCCGGCGGATGCACGTTTCCTGCTACGGCATGCTCGGTTACGCCCTGCTCACCAGTGCCACCTTCGGTGACGCTTTGCGTCTGGCAATGCGTTATCCGGCGCTGCTGGGAACACTTTTCGAGTTGAGCCTTGAAAACGATGGCGAGCGCATCTGGTTCGCCGCCGCTGATTACCGCGAGAGCCCGGCCATGGCGGTGTTCAACGCCGAGTTCTGCCTGGTGTCGCTGAAAGTCACCTGCGACGACCTGCTCGGCCATCCCCTGCCCTTGCTCGGCGCCCGCTTTGAACACGCCGCGCCCGATTACGAAGTGACCTACGCCGAACACTTCAACTGCCCAGTGCACTTCGGCGCGCGGAACAACGCCTTCGCCTTCGACAAGCGCTGGCTCGACCAGCCTCTGCCGCTGGCCGATATCATCACCCACCAGGCCATGGCCGAACGCTGCCGCAAACAGAACATCGAGTTCACCGGGCGCCAGGCCTGGCTGGGGCGGATCCGCCAATTGCTCAGCGCGCAATTGAATGCGGCGCCGGGGCTGGAGGGGTTGGCCGAGCAAATGAACTGTTCGGCGCGGACCTTACGCCGGCATCTCAAGGACATGGGTTGCAGCTATCAGGAACTGCTCGACGAACTGCGCTTCGAGCAGGCCAAGCAAATGCTTTGCGAGGATCAGCTGCCGATCTATCAAATCGCCGAAGCCCTGGGTTTCAGCGAGACCGCGAGTTTTCGCCATGCGTTTGTGCGCTGGAGTGGTGTGGCACCCAGTCAGTTTCGGCCCTGATGGCTGTAGTGGCCGATCTGCCGCCATCGCGAGCAAGCTCGCTCCCACAAGGGTTATGCGTTTTACACAAAAATCGCGGGCACTGAGGCTCACCTGTGGGAGCGAGCTTGCTCGCGATGGCGGCCGCGAGAGCTCCGCATTATCAAGGGGCGAATTTCGGTCAAATGTTTTGGCCATATCGATCCCCTTTTGGCCTTTCCTGCCGTTCTCCTAAACCGTCTGCACCGCAAGACTGTGTTCAACCGAATCAGCCTGCGGAGAACAAGAAATGCTGACGATCTACTCGGACGATCACCACCTGCACCACGGCCGTTGTGAACTTATCGATGGACAACTCAAGCCCTGCTTCGAGATGCCTTCCCGTGCCGACCACGTGCTGCAACGGGTGAAAAACCAGAGCCTGGGCCCTGTAGAAGCACCGAAGGATTTCGGTCTGGAGCCCATCGCGCGCATCCACAGCCGCGACTACCTCGATTTCTTCAAGGGCGCCTGGGCACGCTGGACCGAATTCAACACCGACGGTGACCTGCTGCCCTACACCTGGCCAGCCCGCACGTTACGCCACGTCAAACCGACCAGCCTGCACGGCCAGCTCGGCTATTACAGCTTTGATGGCGGCGCCCCGATCACCGCCGGCACCTGGCAAGCGGCGTACAGCGCAGCGCAAGTCGCGCTCACCGCCCAAGCGGAAATCCAGCGCGGCGCCCGTTCTGCTTTCGCCCTGTGTCGTCCGCCGGGACACCACGCCGCCGGCGACTTGATGGGTGGTTATTGCTACCTCAACAACGCCGCCATCGCCGCCCAGGCCTTCCTCGATCAGGGCCACAAGAAGGTCGCAATCCTCGACGTCGATTACCACCACGGCAACGGTACCCAGTCGATTTTCTACGAACGCAGCGACGTGCTGTTCACTTCGATCCACGGTCATCCGGAAGCCGAATTCCCATTCTTCCTTGGCTATGAAGATGAACGTGGCGAAGGCGCCGGTGAAGGTTTCAACTTCAACTACCCATTGCCCGCCGGCAGCGGCTGGGACACCTGGAGTGCGGCACTGGAACAGGCCTGCAAGGAGATCGAAAACTACGGCGCCGACATCATCGTCGTGTCCCTGGGCGTCGATACCTTCAAGGACGACCCGATCTCGCAATTCAAGCTCGACAGCCCGGACTACCTGGCCATGGGCAAGCGCATCGCGACGCTCGGCAAACCCACGCTGTTTGTCATGGAAGGCGGCTATGCCGTAGAGGAAATCGGCATCAACGCCGTGAACGTTCTCGAAGGTTTTGAAAGCGCTCAGTGAGGAAAAAAACAATGAACAGACTCAAGCGCTTTATCGCTCCCGCGCTTTGCGCCACGTTGCTTGGCGGTGCCGTGCACGCTGAGGAGCGCACGTTGCGCGTTTACAACTGGTTCGACTACATCACCCCCAAGGCCCTGGAAGACTTCAAAGCCCAGAACACCCAGTCCAAACTGGTCTACGACATTTTCGACACCAACGAAGCGCTGGAAGCCAAGCTGCTGACAGGCAATTCCGGCTACGATGTGGTGGTGCCGTCCAATGTGTTTCTCGCCAAGCAGATCGAAGCCGGCGTGTTCCAGCCGCTGGATCGCAGCAAGTTGCCGAACTGGAACCACCTCGACCCCAAGCTGATGAAGCTGATCGAAGCCAACGACCCGAGCAACAAGTTCGCCGTGCCTTACATGTACGGCACCATCCTGATCGGCTTCAACCCGGATAAAGTCAAAGCAGCGCTGGGTGTCGACGCGCCGTTGGACAGCTGGGACCTGATCTTCAAGGAAGAGAACATCAGCAAGCTCAAGCAGTGCGGCGTCGCCCTGCTCGACTCGCCGTCGGAGATCCTGCCGCTGGCCCTGCAACACCTCGGCCTGGACCCCAACAGCAAAAAGCCTGCGGACTACGACAAGGCTGAAGCGCTGCTGATGAAGATCCGTCCGTACATCACCTACTTCCACTCGTCCAAGTACATGGCCGACATTGCCAACGGTGACATCTGCGTCGCAGTCGGTTATTCCGGCAGCTTCTCGCAAGCCGCCAACCGCGCCAAGGAAGCCAGGAACGGTGTGGTCGTCGACATGCGTTTGCCGAAGGAAGGCGCGCCGATCTGGTTCGACATGCTGGCGATTCCGAAGGGGGCGAAAAACCCCGAAGACGCCTACACCTTCATCAACTACCTGCTGCAGCCTCAAGTGATTGCACCGGTCAGTGACTTCGTCGGCTACCCGAACCCGAACAAGGACGCCACGGAAATGGTCGACCCGGTGATCCGCAACAACCCGAACCTGTACCCGACCGACACGGCGATGAGCACGCTCTACACCCTGCAACCGTTGCCCCGCGATGCCGAACGGGCGCGCACCCGGGCCTGGACCAAGATCAAGTCCGGCACCTGATAACTGTCTCGTTCCCGCCGTCACCAGGACCTGCGCTCGCGCAGGTCTTTTTTTGCCCGCGATATTTATTTACCGCTCATGGTGCATGCTCGTAGGCGGACCGAGCAGGCCGCCCTCCTCAGAGCACCTTCCACACCCTGCGCAATCGCTCCAATGCTGATTCGATCGCCTTTTCGGGCACGGCGGCAAAGCCCAGTACCAGTCCCGCGCGCTGATCCATCGGCGTCGCGGAATCGGGCAACCAATAACTGCTCAAGCCGTTGATCTCGACATCGACACTTTGTGCCAACTCGATCAGTTCACGTTCACGCGCCACACTGTCGACCGGCACGGTCATGTGCAATCCGGCGGCGACCACGGGTAACGGGCCGACACCGGGAATCTCCGCCGGCCAGTCGCTGAGCAACGCATTACGCCGGCTCAGCGCCGCACGCCGCATCCGCCGGATATGTCGCTGGAAATGCCCGGCCGCCATGAACTCGGCCATTACCGCCTGAGTACTGACCTCCGAATGCCGTACATCCACTGCACGGCGCCGCGCGAAAGCCTCAACCAGACCACGCGGCAACACCAGGTAACCCAGGCGCAATGCCGGAAACGCCACTTTGCCGAACGTGCCGACGTAGAGCACCCGGCCATGCCGATCCAGTGCTGCCAAAGGTGCCAGCGGCGCACCGCTGTAGCGGTACTCGCCGTCATAGTCATCCTCGACGATCCAGCCCTGCGTGCGTTCGGCCCAGGCCAGCAATTCCAGACGGCGAGCCAGGCTCATCACCACCCCGGTGGGGTACTGATGGGACGGGGTGACGTAGGTCAGACGGCAATCGCTCAGCTGTGCCAGTTCACCGCAGTCGATACCCTCGCTATCCACCGCCACCCCATGCAGCCGGGCACCTGCCACGGCGAACGCATGACCGGCCGCCCGATACCCCGGATTTTCAATCGCCACCCCGTCACCGGGCCCCACCAGCAGCTGTGCACAAAGGCTGATCCCCTGCTGCGCACCACTGGTGATCACAATTTGCTCAGCCGTGCACTGCATGCCACGGGAACTGCGCAAATACGCGGCGATCATCCCGCGCAAGCGTGCATCGCCGGCCGGATCGCCGTAGCACAGTTGCTGCAAATCCGGTTTACGCCAGAAAGCCGCATTCAGCTTGGCCCAGACCTCGAACGGAAACAGATCGAACGCAGGAACACCGACCCGAAAAGCCTTGGGCGGACCGCTGGGCGGCATGGGTAAATGATTCTTTTCAACACGGGTCAAGGCGTCCCTGTGGGTAACTTTGCTGGATGAATCCACAGGCAAATCAAGCCAATTTGTGGATAAAGCTGTGGGTAAGCCTGTTGAAAACCCTGTGGATACTTTTGTGGATAGTTTTTTTGCCGGCAAGGTTGCATGGGGTAATTGCGCGACGTAAGTCCCGTCACCTACCCGCCCCTCGATAAACCCTTCAGCGTAAAGCTGATCGTAGGCGCGCACTACGCTGTTGCGGGAAATCGCCAGCGCGGCAGCCAGATCCCGACTGGCCGGCAAACGCGTGCCGCTGGCCAGTCGCCCGTCGAGTACCCGCATCCGCAATGCCTGATAGAGCTGCCGACTCAACCCCTGGCGACGATCAAGTTCGATACCCGCCGGGTTGAAGGTCAGGGACAGTGGTTCGCTGGTCATCGCAATGGACCCATGAAATTGGTCATTAATGGCTCTTACAACAGACCAATAGCCTGCCTAGGATGCAGACATTCGCCAAGGAAAATATCTCCATGTACACACCACGTGCTTTTGCCATCGACGAGTTGTCCCAACTGCATGAACTGATCCTCGCCACCCGCCTCGCCATATTGGTGACCTACGGTGAAAGCGGCCTGCAAGCCAGCCATGTACCGGTGCTGCTGCATTGCGAACAAGGCTCGAACGGTACGTTGTACGGGCATCTGGCCAAAGCCAATCCACAGTGGAAAGACCTGCGCGACGGCGCCGAAGCCCTGCTGATTTTTGCCGGTGCCGACGCCTACGTCAGCCCCGGCCTCTACCCGAGCAAGGCCGAACACGGCAAAGTCGTGCCAACCTGGAACTACGTCGCTGTACACGCCTATGGCCGAGCCGAAACCTTCAGCGATGGCGGGCGGCTGCTCGACATCGTCAGCACCCTTACCGACCGTCATGAAGCTGGCCGCGCCCAACCGTGGTCAGTGGCCGATGCCCCCGCCGATTACATCGACGGCATGCTCAAGGCCATCGTCGGTTTCGCCATCCCCATCGACCGCCTGGAAGGCAAGCGCAAGCTCAGTCAAAACCGCAGCCCCGCCGACATCGCCGGCGTGCGCGAAGGCCTGGCCGCCAGCCCCGACATCAATGACCAAACCCTCGCCCAATTGATGCGCTAAGGAAATCACCATGAGTCAAATCGACATTCGCCAGGTCGCCGCCGGTGATCACGCGGCCTGGTTGCCGCTGTGGCAAGCCTACTTGCATTTCTACAACACCGAATTGCCGGAGGCCGTCACCCAAAGCACCTGGCAGCGCATGCTCGATCCGAACGAGCCAACCCACGCCGCACTCGCCTGGGCCGACGGCAAAGCGGTGGGCATGGTGCATTTCATCTACCATCGTTCGAACTGGGCCATCGAAAACTCCTGCTACCTGCAAGACTTGCTGGTAGCCCCGGAAACCCGCGGCACCGGCGTCGGCCGGCAACTGATCGAATTCGTCTACACCACGGCCAAGGCCGACGGCTGCAACAAGGTCCACTGGCTGACCCACGAAACCAACGCCACCGCGATCCAGCTCTACGAGCGCATCGCCGAACGCCCCGGTTTCATCCAGTTTCGCAAAGCCATCTAGGAGAACAGCATGTCGATTTCACTCGCCGACTGGAAAGGCGTCCCGGCACCCACCGCTCAACTGATCGAAGGGCGTTACATCCGCTTGGAAAAACTCGACCCGGCGCGTCACGCCGATGGTTTGTGGAAGGCCCTGCAAGGCCCGGGTGCCGACCCGAAACTCTGGGATTATTTGCCTTATGGGCCTTTCCCGGAGCGCAGCGTTTTCAACGATTGGCTGAACAATCATGCGGCCAATAGCGACCCGTATTTCTTCAGCGTGATCGACCGTGCTAGCGGCGATGTGCAGGGCATCCTCAGTTTGATGTCGATTGTCCCTTCACAAGGGCGGATCGAGATCGGCCATGTCACGTTCGGCGCGCCGATGCAGCGCTCGCCGAAAAGCACCGAGGCGATTTATTTGCTGGCCAAGGAATCCTTTGCGCTGGGTTATCGCCGTCTGGAGTGGAAGTGCAACAACGGCAATGCCCGCTCCAAATACGCGGCCGAGCGGCTGGGGTTCAGTTTTGAGGGCGTGTTTCGTCAGCATATGGTGGTGAAGGGGCAGAACCGGGATACGGCGTGGTATTCGATTCTGGACTCGGAATGGCCAGCGATCGGGGCGGGGTTTGAGCGGTGGCTATCCGATAAGAACCAGACGGATTCGGGGCAGGTGAAAACGTTGGCGGAGTGCCGCACCTGATTCGGTAGCGCCTGGACGGACGCTATCGTCGGAACGCCGCCCGGAGCAAGCTTTGCTCCTACGGGATATGGGCCGGACACACGATCTGTGGACGCCACCAAACCTGTAGGAGCATGGCTTGCCCCGCGATGCTTTTAGGCGAGTTTCTGGGCAAGCACCGCAATATGCTCCGGCCCGATCCCGCAGCAACCGCCCAAATGACTGGCGCCGCGTTCTTTCCAATCCGCCGCCCACTGCAAGTAACCCGGCGGATAAAGGTCTTCACGCAACGGGTCCAGACCGTCATTGGCCGTGGCCTCTTTCGGTTGCGGCGGGAAGGCATTGGCATAAGCGCCGATGTGAATCTTCACCCCTAAACGCTCGAAGGTTTCCCGCGCGGCATCAATCGCAGCACCGATTACTTCCGGCTGGCTGCAGTTGAACAGCAACGTTTCGACGCCCAACTCAGCCGCCACGGCGGCGGCTTCAGCCACCGGCTCGCCCGAACGCAAGCGCGGCACTTCGTCCGTGTCCTCATCCTTCAGGGTAAACGACAGCCAGAACGGCTTGCCGTCCGTTGGCAGACCGGCGTGGATCGCTCGCGCTTCAACGATCGAACTCTGGGTTTCTGCCAGCCACAGATCGACATGAGGTGCCAGACCCTTCACCAGCGGCGCCAACAATTCAGTCGCCCGACCAGCATCAAAAAGGTCCGGGCGATAGGACCCAAACAGCGGCGGCAATGAACCGGCCACACGCACCGCTTTGCCCGAAGCCTCTACCGCGCGCCGAGCCAGCTCACCGGCCAACGCCGCGAGCGCCTGCCCTTCTGCTGCAAAACGCTCTTCGCCAATGTGAAACGGCACCACCGCGTAACTGTTGCTGGTGATCACGTTCGCACCGCTTTCGATATAAGCCGAGTGCACCGCCTCTACCGCTTGCGGCGCTTCGCTCAAGGCCAGCGCCGACCACTCAGGCTGCCGGAACGGCGCGCCTCGGCGCTGTAACTCACGACCCATGCCGCCATCCAGAATCACTGTGCTTGCTGCGCCCATATGCTTTTCACTCATAAGCTTATGAAAATAACTCACTATCGGAGTCGTTCTTATAACTATTTAATACGCACCATCCGGTTAATGACAACCTCTTTTTTATCAGGAATCGACTGTGAAATTCCAACCACTCCTGGCCCTGGGCCTGACGATTCTGGCTGCCTCCACCCAAGCCTTTGGCGGCGCCACGCTGGATCGCGTCGAGCAAAAAAAAGAACTGGTGGGCGTGTTGATGGAAAGCTATCCACCCTTCTCGTTCCTCAATGATCAGAACCAGCTCGATGGCTTCGACGTCGACGTGGCCAAGGCCGTGGCAGACAAACTGGGCGTCAAACTGCGCCTCGAAACCCCGTCCTGGGACGTGATCGCTGCCGGCCGCTGGAGTGGGCGCTACGACATCTGCATCTGCTCCATGACCCCGAGCAAGGCCCGCGCCGAGGTCTTCGACTTCCCGGTCGAGTACTACGCCTCGCCAGCGGTGATCGTGGTCAACGCCAAGGACGACAGCATCCACAGCGCCAAGGACCTGAGCGGCAAGAAAGTCGGCCTCACCAGCGCCTCCAGCTATGAAAGCTACCTGAACAAAAACCTGGTGATCGAAGGCGCCGAAGACACCCAATTGCAGTACCCGTTCGAGGACGTGCAGATCGCCCCGTATGACACTGACAACGTGGCGTTCCAGGACCTCGGCCTGGGCGCTGGCGTGCGACTGGACGCGATCCTCACCAACCTTGTCACCGCCCAACCGCGCCTGACCGAAGACAAGCGCTTCAAACTCGCCGGCGAGCCGCTGTACTCGGAGCCGAACTCGGTGGCCATTGAAAAAGGCGACGCCCAGTGGGACGCCAAAGTGCGTGACGTCTTCGCTCAGCTGAAACAGGACGGCACACTGAGCAAGCTCTCGCAAAAATGGATCGGCGCTGATATCAGTAAATGACTTCTTTCCCCAAACCTCCCCAGCCGCCGGCTGAGTCACGGCTGCAACGGATCTTCGGTTTCCGCACACGGCTGTACTTGACCTGGGCGGCGATGCTCGGATTGTTCGCCAGTTTCTTCCTGAGCTTCGACCTGAAGTTCTCGATCATCCTCGACAAACTGCCCAACCTCGTCGGCGTGCACCTGGCGCCCAACGGCTTCCTGCAAGGCGCGGCGCTGACGTTGTTTCTGTGCCTGTGTTCAATAGTCGCCTCGTCGCTGCTGGGTTTCATCACCGCCCTGGGGCGGCTGTCGAAAAGCGCCGTGGCGTTCGGCATCGCCAGTTTCTACGCCTCGTTCTTTCGCGGCACACCATTGCTGATCCAGATTCTGCTGATCTACCTCGGCCTGCCCCAACTGGGCGTAGTACCCGGCGCCATCGCGGCCGGGATCATCGCCCTGTCGCTGAACTACGGCGCCTACCTGAGCGAAATCTTCCGCGCCGGCATCCTCGGCGTTTCCCACGGCCAACGGGAAGCGTCACTGGCCCTGGGCATGCGCGAAACCGTGATTTTCTGGCGCGTCACCCTGCCCCAAGCCATGCGCACCATCATCCCGCCGACCACCAACCAGTTCATCTCCATGCTCAAGGACTCGTCGCTGATCTCAGTGATGGGGGTTTGGGAAGTGATGTTTTTGGCGCAATCGTATGGGCGGTCGAGCTATCGGTACATCGAGATGCTGACGACCGCAGCGGTGATTTATTGGGTGATGTCGATTGGATTGGAGCTGGTTCAGGCAAGGATGGAGCGTCACTACGGGAAGGCGTATTTGCATAACCGATGAGTTCACTTGATGCGTGGTGACGCCATAAAAACGACTCGGCTAACAACGCGAATCGGCATAGGGGACGGCCTTCATAGACCGTACCCCTGCCACACCACCCGGCATGCGGGTCCGCACCGGGCGGTTCGAGGGATTGAGGTCAGGAGAGACGTGGAAGTCCCAAGCGATCAAACCACGCGAGATTAAGCACCCAATTCAAGGCCCATCGACTGTTGTCCCACCAACGACGGG